>CALGQU010000018.1 GCA_937959125.1 uncultured Croceitalea sp. | reverse complement strand
GAAAGGTGGAGGGATTAGACCCTATGAAACCTTAGCAACCCTTAACTTGTTCCGATACCTATCAGAAAAAGCGAAGAAGGTGCTAAATTCTACCCATCCCAAACTTGTTTGGGACCCGTCCAAGGTATTTTAAGGACTTTTGGGAAGGATAACAGTCGTCGAAATGTACTTTCGAAACTCTTTCTTATAACTTTTTTGATTTTACCTAACCGCAATGTCGGCGGCCAAGGGTTTGGCTTTTTTAATCGTATTCCTCCACAGGCAGGAAACTATGTAAGAACCGGTATGCCTTAAACAAAGGGTGTACACAAAAACAGAATCATGAGTGATCAAAAATTTTCAACCAATGCCTTACATGCGGGGCATGACGTAACACAGACCAATGGGACACGTGCGGTACCTATTTATCAATCTACCTCCTATGTGTTCAATGACACGGATCATGCCGCCAATTTATTTTCTTTGGCGGAACTAGGTTTTATCTATACCCGTTTGAACAACCCTACCAACCAGATATTGCAAGACCGCTTGGCCGCTATTGAAGGTGGTGTTGGGGCCGTTGTATTTGCATCGGGAACAGCGGCAATTTCAACAGGTTTGTTGACCTTGCTAAGGACTGGTGACCATATTGTAGCATCAAGCAGTTTGTATGGCGGGACTTTTAATCTACTCAATGTTACCCTCCCAAGATTAGGGATTACGACCACTTTTGTAGACGCCTCGGACCCTTCCAACTTTGGAAAAGCAATACAAGATAATACACGAGCCATATTTGTGGAATCTTTGGGCAACCCCAAATTGGATGTCCTTGACTTAAAAGGCATCGCAAAGGAAGCTAAAGAAGCAAAAGTACCCTTTATCGTGGATAATACGGTAGCAACGCCAGGCTTGTTGAACCCTATTGAGCATGGTGCCAACCTGGTTATCCATTCCTTGACAAAATATATTGGTGGACAGGGCAATTCCTTGGGCGGTGCTATTATAGATGCCGGTACTTTTGATTGGACCAATGGAAAATTCCCAGAATTTACCGAACCTTCCGCAGGCTATCACGGTCTGGTATACAGCGAGGCTTTAGGGGCCGCCGCTTTTACGTTTAAACTGATTTTGGAAGGCCTTCGGGATTTTGGAGGGGCCCTAAGTCCGTTCAATGCCTTTCAAATTATCCAAGGTTTGGAGACCCTTCCCGTTCGTATAAAACAGCATAGTGAAAACGCTTTGGCATTGGCAGAATGGTTGCAAGACAGGGAAGAAGTGGCATGGGTGAACTACCCGGGATTAAAAGGAAACAACTACTACGATTTAGCCCAAGAATATCTACCAAAAGGACAAAGTGGTTTGGTAACCTTTGGGGTCAAAGGCGGTTTTGAAGCAGCCAAAAAATTGACCGATGCTACTAAAATATTCTCCCTGTTGGCCAATATTGGGGATACCAAATCCCTAATTATCCATCCGGCGAGCACCACCCATCAACAATTAACTGAGGAACAACAAGCAAGTGCCGGTGTGGGACAAGATTTAATTCGCCTGTCCGTAGGCTTGGAGGCTATTGAGGATTTAAAATTGGATTTGGAACAGGCGTTTGCCAGTATTGATAAAAGTGTTTTAACATAATATCATGGAGTTAGCACATCAATTAAAAAAATAGGAATGCTGCATAAGCTTAAAATAGAAACATATACCACCTTTAGTGGCACTACCCAAGACATCCAATTGTCCTATCAATTATTTGGGAAAGAGTTGCATACAGCACCTATTGTTTTGGTAAACCACGCCCTTACCGGAAATTCCAATGTAACAGGTAAAGACGGTTGGTGGTCCGCACTTATTGGAAAGGGTAAATGTTTGGATACGGACAAATACACGGTGCTTTCCTTTAATATACCGGGTAACGGACATGATGAGTTTAGTATAGACAATTACAAGGATTTTGTGGCTGGGGATATGGCACGCATCTTTTTAATAGGCTTGGAACGGCTACATATTAAAAAGCTCTTTGCCATTATCGGGGGGTCTTTGGGAGGAGGGATTGCTTGGGAGATGGCGGTTATGGATCCCAACATTACCCAGCACTTGATTCCTGTAGCTTCCGATTGGAAATCAACGGACTGGCTCATTGCCAATTGCCAGATCCAAGAACAGTTTTTGGTCAATTCCAAACAACCCGTCCATGATGCCCGCATGCATGCCATGTTGTGCTACAGGACACCGGAATCCTTTAAGGCCCGTTTTAAGCGGAGTACTAACGAAGAGCTTCAAGTCTTTAATGTAGAAAGTTGGTTAATGCACCATGGAAAGAAACTCCAAGAACGCTTTCAGCTATCGGCCTATAAATTGATGAACCAATTATTGAAAACCATAGATGTTACCCGTAATGGCAGTGAAGGATTTATAAAGCTTCAAAACAGCGCGACCAACATCCATATCATTGGGGTAGATTCCGATCTGTTTTTTACCGCCAAGGAAAATAAGGAAACTTTTAAGCAGCTGGCGCAGGCCAATAGTAATGTGACCTACGGCGAAGTACGTTCCCTGCATGGCCACGATGCTTTTCTGATAGAGTTTGATCAAATGGAAAAGTTGCTAGATGGTATTTTTAATACAAATGGCAAGAACGGTAAGGTAAAGGTCTTAAAATTTGGCGGCCAATCCTTGAGCAATGGCGTAGGTTTGGAACGCGTCTTAAGAGTGATAGGAAACAAAGTTAAAGCAAATGAGGATATTGCGGTGGTCCTATCAGCACGGGAGAAAGCCACGGATAAGCTAGAGGCTATTTTAGAACGTGCATCCAAAGGATTACCGTACCAAGAGGACTTTGAAGCTCTAAAAAAATACCAACAATTCGAAACCACCGTTGATTTGTCCGCAAATTTTGAGGCCCTTACCAAATTATTCGAAGGGGTTTCCCTTTTAGGGGATTACAGTGCAAAGATCAAAGATGAGGTTTTGGCCCATGGCGAGCTGATATCCGGGAAATTGGTTACGGCATTGTTAGTGGAACAAGGCATTACCGCCCATTTTTTAGACTCCCGTAACTTACTGGAAACGGATGCTACCTTTGGTGACGCAAAGGTAAATCAACAAGTATCCAAGGAAAAAGTATTGACGGCTTTTGCTGCCTTGCCCAAAGATGCCGTTCCTATTATAACGGGCTTTATTGCGGCCACGGCAACGGGGGAAACAACCACTCTGGGTAGAAATGGCAGCAATTATTCCGCAGCCCTGCTGGCTAATTTTTTGGATGCCGGGGAATTGCAGAACTATACCCATGTGGACGGAATTTATACGGCCAATCCGGACTACGTGAAGGAAGCTAAAAAGCTATCCCAACTATCCTACGCGGAAGCGAATGAATTGGCCAATTTTGGGGCCACCATTCTGCATGCCAAGACCATTATTCCGCTTATAGAAAAAAACATTCCGCTCCGTATATTAAATACCTATAAGAATGATAGTGAAGGGACGCTGATCAGCGCGGAATCGAGCAAGGAGGGGATAAAGTCCCTTTCCGTCATTGAAGATATGGCCCTCATTAATCTAGAAGGTAGGGGACTTCTGGGTAAGGTAGGTATCGATGCCCGTATTTTTAAAACCTTGGAGGCACATCAGATAAGCGTAAGCATTATTTCCCAAGGATCTTCGGAACGGGGAATAGGTTTGGTGGTGCCCAAAGAACGGGCGCAAAAGGCCAAAGGGGCTTTGGAACTGGAATTTTCCATAGATGTAAAAGCGCAGGACATCAATACGATTACGGTAGTGGATGATGTTTCTGTTATTTCCATCGTAGGGCAAGATCTGAGCACCTTTCATAAACCCTACAATGCTCTGATAAAGAATAGGATAACACCCTTATTGTTTAATAATACGGTGTCTGGAAAAAACGTGAGTTTGGTGGTAAAAAAGACCGATTTGACCAAAGCGCTCAACGTAATGCATGGGCAGATATTCGGGATAAGCAAAAAAGTAAACCTGGCCATTTTTGGCCACGGTAATGTGGGAGGTACCCTAATTGACCAAATATTGGCATCGGCCAAAACCATAGAAAAACGAAAAGGGATAGCCCTTAGGATCGTGGCCATTGCCAATTCCAAAAAAGTACTCCTCAATGAGAACGGAATTTCCAAAGCATGGAGGGCCGATCTGGAATCAAAAGGGAAAACCTATGATTTGCAATCTATTTATGATTTTGTACAAGTCCACCACTTGGAAAACTTAATCGCGGTCGATAATACGGCCAGTCAAAACTTTGTAGAACATTATAGCGACTTTGTCACACATGGTTTTGATCTGGTTTCTTCCAATAAAATAGCCAATACCATGGGGTTTGATGCCTATAGGGAACTCCGTAACGTATTGGATAAAAACCAGAAGCAGTACCTGTATGAAACCAACGTAGGCGCGGGTCTCCCTTTGATAGATACCATTAAGTTATTACACCTTTCCGGGGAAAACATTACCCGGATCAAAGGTGTTTTTTCGGGTTCGTTAAGTTATATTTTTAACACCTTTTCAGAATCGGATCAACCGTTTTCCGCTATTCTTAAAAAGGCTATGGAGCAAGGGTTTACGGAGCCTGATGCCCGGGAAGATCTGTCTGGGAACGATGTGGGGAGAAAATTATTGATTCTGGCCCGGGAGTTGGATTTAAGCAACGAATTCGATGATATTACCATCCAGAACCTCATACCGGAAGGATTGCAAGATGTTGACGTATCTCATTTTATGGAAAATTTGGAAGTATTGGACGGTGTTTTTAAGGCGATCAAGGACTACCAACAACCCAATCATGTATTACGTTATGTTGGTGATTTGCATGGTGATTTACAACGGGAGAAAGGTATTTTGGATGTGGAATTGGTATCCGTACCTAAAGAAAGTGCTTTGGGTCAGGTAAAAGGTTCCGATTCCATCATTGAAATATACACGGAATCGTATGGTAAAAATCCGTTGGTCATACAAGGTGCGGGTGCCGGGGCGGCAGTTACGGCAAGGGGCGTCTTTGGCGACATCCTTCGCATTGTAGAAAAAGGATAGTTTTGTTGGGAGTAAAGAATTGAAAAGTATTGAGAATAAAATGAGCAAGGAACATCGTTTTGAGACGAACGCGATTCGTACACAACTAAATAGAACGGAGCATTTGGAGCATTCCGTACCCATGTATTTGACGTCCAGTTTTGTCTTTGAGGATGCTGAGGATATGCGGGCATCATTTGCTGAGGAAAAGGAACGAAATATTTATTCGCGCTATTCCAACCCCAATACCAATGAGTTTGTGGAAAAGGTATGCCAAATGGAGGGGGCAGAGGCCGGTTTTGCTTTTGCATCCGGCATGGCGGCGGTATTTTCTACATTGGCCTCCCTTTTGGATAGTGGCGATCACATTGTATCCGCCCAAAGTATATTTGGTTCGACCCACACGCTGTTCAATACCTTTTTTCCAAAATGGAACATCTCCCACAGCTATTTTAAAATAGATGCCTTGGATGAAATAGCGGGTATGATTACACCAAATACAAAGTTGATATATGCAGAAACGCCAACAAACCCTGGTGTGGATGTGCTGGATTTAGAGGCTTTGGGTCGTATTGCCAAACAACACAATTTAATATTGGTGATCGATAACTGTTTTGCATCGCCTTATTTACAGCAGCCGATAAAATTTGGTGCGGATTTGGTCATTCATTCCGGAACTAAATTGATGGACGGCCAAGGCCGTGTATTGGCCGGTATTACCGTTGGTAGTGCCGTATTGATAGAAAAAGTATATCGTTTCTCAAGAATTACAGGGCCGGCCTTGTCCCCATTTAACGCTTGGGTACTTTCCAAAAGTTTGGAGACTTTGGCAATACGTGTGGATAGACATTGTGAAAATGCGTTGAAGTTAGCAGAATTTTTAGAGGGACACCCACAGGTAAATTGGGTGAAATATCCCTTCTTAAAATCACACCCCGGCTACAAAATTGCCAAAAGGCAGATGAAGGCAGGGGGTTGTGTGGTAGCTTTTGAGATAAAAGGGGGATTGGAAGCAGGGAGACAATTTTTTGATAGTATCCAATTACTCTCCCTATCGGCCAATCTTGGGGACTCTCGCAGTATTGTTACCCATCCGGCATCAACAACGCACAGCAAATTATCTGTTGATGAACGGCATGCCGCAGGAATTACGGATGGTATGGTACGGGTGTCCGTAGGTCTTGAGCACGTTACGGATATCATTGCAGATATAGAACAAGCCTTAGAAAAATAGTAAGGGGGTCACACCCCATTAATCAAACCCAAAGCCTTTGATTCCGGTATGGCTGATTTTAATGGCCTCTAAAGGATCTAGAACAAACGTTTGGTCTTGCTCCACCATGTAGTAGCGCATTCCCGCTTGTTCTTTTTTTGCCAGTATTTTAGAAAAATCTATGGTCCCCCTTCCTACGGGGGCAAACTTTCCTTCGGCATCCATATCCTTTACATGCCAAATTTTAAAACGGCCCGGATACTTTTCAAAATAGGCCAAGGGATCTGCGCCAGCCTTGGTTACCCAAAAAAGGTCCATTTGAAAATTGACATATTTGGGATTGCAGTTTTCCAGTAGGTAGTCGATGGGAACTATACCATCAGCATCTTTTTTAAACTCAAAATCATGATTGTGATATAACAATTTAAGTCCAACCGCAGTAGCTTTTTCTCCCAGCTCATCCAGGATGTTCGCTAAATTTTTAGCACCACCGGTCATGCTCATGGTATGGGTCGCATCATCATAATGGAACAACCCCATTGGCGGAATAGGGACTACAAAATACTCAAATCCAGCAGCTTTGGCATCGGCTAGTTGTTGGTCGGCATTGGCCAAGGTAATGCTGCTTTGGTGCGTACTAACGGTTTCTAGACCAAGACTTTGGGCATATGCCTTAAAATCTTTTGGGGCCATCCTGTAATACTGGCCATCTTTATAACCGGCCGCCTCTATATAATCATAGCCGGCCGCAGCAACCTTATCCAAAGTGGTTTTGGGGTTTTCCCCCATGGCATCGCGCACGGTGTATAAAGCCAGTCCGCCACTATTGGAATCGTTTTTACAGGATACCAAACTGATAAAAAGTAGACTGAATAAAAGTGTGTTTTTGATTTGGTTATGGTTGGATAAGCTCATGGATTCTATTTTTTAGGAGCCTAAAATAGTCCATATTTTTAAATTGTGATGAAATAGGTTTTGGTAAATTGGCTTATATTCAATGAAACCAATGGCTTTGGTAAATTTCCCTATCTTAGTCCGATGCTCTCCAAAAAAACTAAATATGGCTTAAAGGCACTGGCTTTCTTGGCTTCGCAACCCAATAGGGAACCCGTGCAAATTGCTGAAGTGGCCAAACATGAAAATATCTCCCAAAAATTTTTGGAAAGCATCCTGTTGACTTTAAGGAGAAACGGATTTTTAGGTTCTAAAAAGGGAAAGGGCGGTGGCTATTATTTAATAAAAAGCCCAGAAGAAATACAAATGACCGCTGTAATGCGCGTGCTAGAAGGGCCAATTGCCATGGTACCCTGTGTAAGTCTCAATTTTTACGAAAAATGTGATGATTGCCCAGATGAAACCGCTTGCTCCGTTCATAAATTGATGCTTAAAGTCCGGGATGCCAACTTAGAGGTATATCGTAACACTACCTTGGCAGACGTTATTTCTTAATACATAAGGCTACCTAAGTTTTTGATAAAAGATATTCAATTTTCGAATGAAAAATTTATTAATCTACTAAATCTATAGGAATATTGTAATTTTTTACAAAAGGATACGTCTTAGTCAATAAATTCGTTTTATTTTTGAATCCTACTAAATTGGTAGGGTAAATAGACAAAATGACAATAGACCTAGCATATTGGAATCAGCAGTTGCGAGATAAGACACCAAACCAGATTATCGATTGGGCGCTGGAACTTTCCAACAAAAGAATTGTGACAACCAGTTTTGGTAAGTACTCCGCTGTCCTTTTGAGTACATTTCACAAAAAAGACGAAAACATTGATGTGGTGTGGTGTGACACCGGGTATAACTTACCGGAAACCTATGGGCACGCAGAATATTTGATAGACAGGTTCAACCTTAACGTCCATAGCTATGTGCCTAAATTTTCAAAAGCATTCTTGGACCATAAAATGGGGATGCCGGATGTTGAAGATCCCAGACATGCGGAGTTTTCTGAGATTGTCAAGCTAGAACCATTTAGAAGGGCGTTGGCAACACATGATCCGGATATCTGGTTTACGAACATTAGGGTCCGCCAAACAGAATTGAGAAAATCCAAGGACATCTTAAGCTACAGTAAAAATGGAATCCTAAAAATTAGTCCGTTTTACTACTGGACAGATGCTGAATTAGATGTTTTTTTAGAAGAAAACAACCTCCCTAAAAACCATACCTATTTTGATCCGATCAAAGCATTGGAAAGTAGGGAATGTGGAATCCATTTACAATAAAGAGTTATGCAAAGTTTTAGAACAGAAATAGAGAATCCTGTAGTCCAAAAAGATATTTTAGAGTTGGAACGCAAAATCCATGAGTTCCACGGTGGTAAACTGGATGAGGAAAAATTTAGAAGCTTGCGCTTGGCAAGGGGTGTTTATGGCCAAAGGCAAGAAGGCGTACAAATGATACGTATAAAGTTGCCTTATGGAAAAGTAACTTCCAAGCAACTAAAACGTATCTGCGATGTTTCTGACGAGTACTCCACGGGACGTTTGCATATTACCACTAGGCAAGACATTCAAATCCACTATGTGGATCTCAACCGCACACCCGAGCTTTGGGCAGAGCTGGAAAAAGATGATGTTACCCTTAGGGAAGCTTGCGGTAATACGGTGCGTAATGTTACGGCCAGTGAAACCGCGGGTATCGATGTAGAAGAACCTTTTGACGTATCACCTTACGCACACGCGTTGTTCCAATACTTTTTAAGAAATCCCATTAGTCAAGAAATGGGAAGAAAGTTTAAAGTATCCTTCTCTGCCAGCGATGCGGATACGGGACTTTCGTATATGCATGATTTGGGTTTTATTGCCAAAATTGAAAATGGGGTCCGTGGTTTTAAAGTAATGCTTGCGGGTGGTTTAGGTTCCCAGCCACGTCATGCGGACGTATTGTTTGAATTTTTGCCATCGGATAAGATCATTCCTTTAATGGAAGGAGTAGTGCGGGTTTTTGATCGGTACGGAGAGCGTAAAAGTCGCGCCAAGGCCAGAATGAAATTCTTGTTGAAAGATGTTGGCCTTGATGGATTTAAAGAATTGTTGGAGGAACAGCAAATCGCTATTCCCGTTAAAAGCTTTCCTATTGATGCTGCCAATTATCCTAAAACCAGCGTAGCAGAAGTAGAAGTGCCGCAGGTAAAAATCAAGGATACCCAAGCTTTTGAAAAATGGAAGTCAACCAATATCGTACCTCAAAAGCAAGACGGCTTTGTCGCTATTGGCATCAAAGTGCTTTTAGGTGATTTTTATACGGATAAAGCCCGTCAATTGGCAGATTTAGTACAGCACTATGCTGCTGGGGAGCTGCGGTTGTCCTTGCGTCAGAATATTTTGATTCCTTACGTTAAGGAGGAATTGGTCCCTTATTTCTACACAGAACTTGAAAAGTTGGGCTTTGTGGATGCGGGGTATAACAAAGCATTGGATATCACCGCCTGCCCTGGAACCGATACCTGTAATTTAGGGATTGCCAGTAGTACGGGAATTGCCGTGGAATTGGAACGTATCATCAAAAAGGAATATCCGCAATACATCAATAATGCAGATGTAGTCATTAAAATAAGTGGCTGTATGAATGCTTGTGGTCAGCACAATATGGCCAATATTGGTTTTCAGGGGATGTCGGTAAGAACCAAGGATAAGTTGGTAGCCCCAGCCCTTCAGGTATTGTTGGGTGGAGGAAATATAGGCAATGGAGAAGGCCGTTTTGCGGATAAAGTGGTCAAAGTCCCCAGTAAAAGGGGGCCAGAAGCCCTAAGAATTATTTTGGATGATTTTGATGCCCATGGTGGTGCGTTGTCCTATGCCGATTATTATGCAGAAAAAGGGGAACACTATTTCTATGACCTCTTAAAACATTTAAGTAATGTAGATGATTTGATCCCAGAAGATTTTATCGATTGGGGAAATACGGAAAAGTACAAGAAAGAAATTGGTATAGGGGAATGTGCCGGCGTTGTTATCGATTTGATTGCGACGCTGCTGTTCGAGAGCCAAGAAAAAATAGAAAAGTCCGAAGAATTGCTGGCAGAAGGTAAATGGGCGGCTAGTATTTATTACTCCTATACGTCTATGGTGAATTCCGCTAAGGCATTGTTGACCTCGGAGAAAATGAAGGTCAATACGCATAACGCCATTATCAAGGATTTTCAAGAAAAATTTGTTGAAGCAGGTCGGTTGGATATCGCAGGAGGTTTTGATACCAAGGTACTTCAAATCAACCACAATGAACCAACCGAAGTTTTTGCGAAGCATTACTTGGAAGAGGCCAAAGGCTTTTTGGAAGCAGCATCCAATTTTAGAAAGTTAGAACTGCAAGAAGCGTAAAAATGGCAGGTAGGACGCATCATACTAAGCAAGGGCATACCGTTTTGAAAGACACTGGAAAGTTAACGGTGGTGGGGGCAGGACCCGGAGATCCAGATTTAATCACACTTAAGGCCATAAAGGCTTTAAAAAGTGCGGATGTCGTTCTCTATGACGCTTTGGTGAACGATTCCCTTTTGGACTACTGTACCGCGGAGACCATCTTTGTAGGGAAACGAAAAGGATGCTATGCCTATCAACAAGAACAAATTAATGAACTCATTATACAACGTGCACAACGGGGCAAGCATGTAGTTCGCTTAAAAGGAGGAGATCCCTTTGTTTTTGGCAGGGGTGCGGAAGAAATGGAATATGCCGCTGGTTTTGGAATTGAAACCGCCATGGTTCCGGGGATTTCTTCCAGTTTGTCGGTTCCTGCCGCTCAAAACATTCCGGTAACCAAAAGAGGGGCAACGGAAAGTTTTTGGGTAATTACGGGGACCACTAAGCAGCATCAATTATCAGCAGATGTGGCGTTGGCCGCTAAAAGTAATGCCACGGTGGTCATCCTTATGGGGATGTCCAAATTGGCCCAAATTGTAGCCCTTTTTAAACAAGAAGGAAAATCAAGAATGCCTATGGCCATTATACAGAATGGTACTAGGGAAAACGAAAAAATAGGAATTGGCACTGTTGCTTCCATCGAGTCCAAGGCAAAGGAGCAACAGTTGTCCAACCCTGCCATCATTATTATTGGGGAAGTAGTGCGGCACCGTGAAAAGTTTATCGAAATAAAAAAAGAAGTAATACAAGAAGTTTAAAAAAGAAGGAAGCAACGGATGGAATGCTTCACATCAAAAAAAATGAACATGATTCAAACAGATATTGTAATAATAGGGGCAGGCCCCACGGGATTGTTTACCGTTTTTGAAGCGGGTTTGTTAAAGCTTAAATGCCATATAATTGATGCCCTTGCGCAACCGGGCGGACAGTGCTCGGAGATTTATCCTAAAAAACCCATTTATGATATTCCCGCTTTTCCAGAGATTTTGGCCGGGGATCTGGTGGATAACCTCATGAAACAGATAGCCCCCTTTGAACCGGGATTTACCCTTGGGGAACGTGCAGAAACCTTGGACAAACAGGAGGATGGTTCGTATATCGTAACCACCAATAAAGGAACCCAGCATCATGCCAAAGTGGTGGTCATCGCTGGAGGTTTGGGCTCTTTTGAGCCGCGCAAACCGCCTATTGCCAATATTGCGGATTTTGAGGATAAGGGTGTGGCGTATATGATAAAAGACCCTGAAGTGTACCGCGACAAAAAAGTGGTCATTGCCGGTGGTGGGGATTCTGCCTTGGATTGGGCTATTTTTCTTGCCGATGTAGCCGCGGAAGTTTCCTTGGTGCACCGCAGGAACGAATTTAGGGGCGCTTTGGATTCCGTTGAAAAAGCATCGGAATTGGCTAAACTGGGTAAAATAAAGCTCTTTACCAAAGCAGAAGTAAAAGAATTACACGGTACGGACGGTTTACAGGCGGTGGTCATTAAGCACAACGATCCTGAGCAAGAACCCACCTATCTAGAGGTGGATAATTTTATTCCGCTCTTTGGCCTTTCGCCAAAATTAGGGCCTATTGGCAATTGGGGATTGGAAATTGAAAAGAATGCCATTAAAGTCAATAACGCCAAGGATTATCAGACCAATATTCCCGGGGTGTTTGCCATTGGGGACGTCAATACCTATGAAGGCAAGTTAAAACTTATCCTTTCTGGCTTTCATGAGGCAGCGGTAATGTGCCAATATGCTTATCAAATCATCAACCCCGGTAAACGTTTTGTAATGAAATATACTACGGTAGGTGGTGTGGAAGGATTTGATGGTTCTAAAAAAGAAGCCAAAAAAGAAGTAGTACAAAGTATTATTTAATCCGTAATAGATTTTCTAATGCTTAGACAGGTTAATAGTAGTTCTCAGAACTAGCTAGCTCCTAACCCTTTGGTGTTTTCTATAACCAAAGGGTTATTTTATGTTGTCCCTACTACAAAAACGCTGGATAATTTGGTTAAGAAAGTAGGGTGCCGTTACTTTGCGACAGTTCATTAGATTATTGAAATCGTTATCAAGAAAGGTGGAGGGGATAGACCCGCTGAAGCCTTAGCAACCCTTTAACTTATAAAGAAGGTGCTACATTCTACCCAATCCCAAACTTGTTTGGGACCTTTTGAAGAAAACTTCAAGGGTTTTGCTGGGAAGGATAACAAAAAGAATTCCGTATTCCACTTTGCTTGATAACTACTAACATACAGAAGTTCCTATTTGGGAACAACACAGTTATGCCAAATATTGAAGAGATTTTAGAAGAACGTATCCTTGTCTTGGATGGTGCTATGGGCACCATGCTACAGCGCTATAAGTTTACGGAAGAAGATTTTAGGGGAGCGCGTTTTGCAGATTGGGAGCATCCCTTGCAGGGCAATAACGACCTATTGTCCTTAACACAGCCGGAAGCCATTGCGGAGGTGCATCGCAAGTATTTTGCTGCTGGAGCGGACATTGTGGAGACCAATACCTTTTCTGGGACTACGATTGCCATGGCGGACTATCATATGGAAAGTTTGGTCTACGAACTCAACTATGAGTCGGCCAGAATAGCAAAAACGGTAGCACAGGAATTTACTGCCAAGGAGCCTCACAAACCACGTTTTGTAGCGGGTAGTATTGGTCCTACCAACAAAACGGCCAGCATGTCACCAGATGTGAATGACCCTGGGTTTAGGGCGGTTTCGTTTGATGAGTTACGGATAGCGTACAAAGAACAAGTAGAAGCCTTGTTGGATGGTGGTGCGGATCTACTTTTGGTAGAAACCATTTTTGATACGCTCAATGCCAAGGCGGCCCTATTTGCTATTGAAGAAGTGAAAGAGGAACGCAACTTAAAGGTACCCGTGATGGTAAGCGGGACCATTACGGATGCTTCCGGTCGTACATTGTCTGGCCAAACGGCGGAGGCTTTTTTAATTTCCATCTCCCATATCCCCTTACTTTCTGTAGGCTTTAACTGTGCATTAGGGGCAAGTCAATTGGTTCCCCATTTAGAGGTAGTATCGGCCAAATCCCAGTATGCGATAAGTGCGCATCCCAACGCGGGATTGCCAAATGCCTTTGGGGAATATGACGAAACCCCTGAACAAATGGCGGCACAAATCAAGGAGTACGTGGAAAAAGGGTTGGTAAATATTGTTGGCGGATGCTGCGGGACAACCCCGGAGCATATTAGTGCTATTGCGGCTGTGGTTAGCGGCGTAACGCCGCGACAGTTATTGGTTAGAGGTTAAAAGAAGTTGGGATACGATGGGTGAGCAGCTAATTATGGACAACAAAGAACGATTCCTTAAGCTTTCGGGTCTTGAACCCTTGGTGGTAACACCGGAGAGCAACTTTATCAATGTTGGGGAGCGTACCAATGTAGCGGGTTCAAAGAAGTTTCTTAGGTTGATCAAGGAAGAGAGGTACGACGAGGCTTTGGAGGTGGCCCGACATCAGGTGGAGGGTGGCGCCCAAATTATTGACATCAATATGGATGATGGTCTTATTGATGGCAAAGAGGCCATGGTCAAATACTTAAACCTGGTCATTGCCGAACCGGATATTGCCCGCGTTCCTATCATGATAGACAGTTCCAAATGGGACATCATAGAAGCGGGACTTCAAGTTGTTCAAGGTAAATGCGTAGTCAATTCCATTAGCTTAAAGGAAGGCAAAGAAGAGTTTGTACACCATGCCAAATTGATAAAGCGATACGGTGCTGCCGTAATTGTTATGGCCTTTGATGAGGTAGGGCAAGCGGATAATTACGACCGTAGAATAGAAATTTCCAAGCGGTCCTACGATATTTTGGTCGATGAAGTAGGTTTTCCGGCAGAGGATATCATTTTCGACCTTAATATTTTCCCCGTGGCTACGGGAATGGAGGAACACAAGCGTAATGCTTTGGATTTTATTGAAGCGACCAAATGGGTCCGTGAAAACTTGCCGTATTGTAGTGTAAGTGGTGGAGTGAGCAACGTTTCTTTTTCCTTCCGGGGCAACAATCCGGTTAGGGAAGCCATGCATTCCGTTTTTCTATTCCACGCCATAAAAGCGGGAATGAACATGGGCATCGTAAACCCAGCACTTTTAGAAGTGTATGATGATATTCCCAAAGACTTGTTGGAGCACGTAGAAGATGTTGTCCTGAATAGAAGGGATGATGCTACCGAACGCTTGCTGGATTTTGCAGAATCCGTTGTGGGAAAAGCCAAGGAAAGTAAAGTTGATCTTTCTTGGCGAGAAGAACCCTTGCAAAATAGGATTACCCGAGCCTTGGTAAAGGGAATTGACCAATACATTGAAGAAGATGTGGAAGAGGCCCGCCAAGCTGCGGATAAGCCAATTGAGGTCATAGAAGGGAACCTAATGACCGGGATGAACGTTGTCGGTGATTTGTTTGGAAGTGGAAAGATGTTTTTACCTCAGGTGGTAAAGTCCGCCCGGGTCATGAAAAAGGCGGTGGCCTATTTGCTTCCTTATATTGAAGAGGAGAAGTTAAAAGGCCCTCAAGGAGATAATGGTGCCAGTAGTGGGGCAGCCGGAAAAATCTTAATGGCCACGGTAAAAGGCGATGTCCATGATATTGGAAAGAATATAGTGAGTGTGGTCTTGGCCTGTAACAACTACGAAATTGTGGATTTAGGGGTGATGGTGCCTCCTGAAAAGATTATCAATGCCGCTATTGAAAACGAGGTTGATATTGTTGGCCTAAGCGGATTGATAACACCTTCTCTGGATGAAATGGTGTTCTTGGCCAAGGAAATGGAGCGCCAAAATTTTAAGGTTCCCCTATTGATTGGCGGGGCGACGACCAGTAAGGCCCATACCGCCGTAAAAATTGACCCACAATACAGTAGTGCCGTTGTGCATGTAAACGATGCCTCAAGGGCGGTAACCGTTGTAGGCGATTTATTGCAAAAGGAAACGTCAAACAAATACAAGGAAAACCTGAAACTGGACTATGAAACCTTCAGGGATAAATTTTTAAAGCGTACCAAAAAGAAGGAATACAAAAGCATACTCGCTGCGCGAGAAAACAAGTTTACCATTGATTGGTCCAATACGCAGATTAGTACCCCAAGGACATTGGGAGTTCAGATCATCGAAGAGTTTGAATTGCAAAAATTGGTCCCCTATATCGACTGGTCCCCATTTTTTAGAAGTTGGGATTTGCATGGCAAATACCCGGACATCCTAGAAGATAAGGTAGTGGGAACACAAGCAACCGAACTTTTTGCCGATGCGCAAAGTATGTTGCAGGAACTGGTAAGCGGAAAGAAACTTAAGGCAAAAGCGGTTTTTGGATTGTTTCCGGCGAATAGTGTGGCTACCGATGATATCCAAATTTCCAAAGGTGACGAAAACTATGTTTTTAGGACGTTACGGCAACAGTTACAGCGTAGGGAAGGCGTTCCCGACTATGCCTTGGCAGATTTTATTGCCCCAAAAGATAGTGGGGTCCAAGATTATATGGGATGCTTTTGTGTAAGTACGGGCTTTGGTACCAAGGCATTGGCAGAAGCCTACGAGAAAAACTTGGACGACTATAGTGCCATTATGGTGAAAGCTTTGGCAGACCGTTTGGCGGAGGCCTTTGCGGAGTACCTGCATAAGGAGGTGCGCACCAAGCATTGGGGCTATGCGGTAAATGAGGCATTGAGTAATGAGGAATTGATACAAGAATCCTATAAAGGGATTCGGCCGGCACCGGGATATCCCGCTTGTCCGGATCATTTGGAGAAATTGACCATTTGGGACGTATTACAAGTGGAGGAACATATTGGTGTACAATTAACGGAAAGCTTGGCCATGTGGCCTGCAGCCAGTGTAAGTGGGTACTATTTTGGAAATCCCGAAGCCCGCTATTTTGGTTTGGGAAAAATAAAAGAGGACCAAGTAGCGGATTTTGCCGCCCGAAAAGGAATCCCTGTGGAAGAAGCAACAAAATGGTTGGCACCCAATATTGCCGATGACTAGGAATTGGAGTAACAACGCTATTAGAGAAATGGATTTGGAACGATGTATCACGGATTTGGAAACGCTCTATCAAGGAAATCCTTGGTATGGCAGCTCCATTAGCGATGCTTTGGACAAGGTACCTTTGGAACATTGGAACCGCAAGCCCAATGGGGTAAGCAATAGCATTGCGGCCTTGGTGTTCCATATCATCGATTGGAGGCGTTTTGTGATTGAAAAGATACAAGGGAATGCCCTTTTTGATATTTCATTGAATTCACCCATGGATTGGAGGACGGATAACGAAGTGCGAAATGATAAGGAGAGAATAGAAGCGTTACTTGCTTTGCAAGCTACACAAACGGAATTGTGTGCGTTGTTAAAGCAGAAAAAAGAAGATTGGTTGGAAGCGAAAACCGCAGGGAAACCCTATAACAATGCCTATATGTTGGCAGGTATCTTACAGCATGACGCGTATCATTTAGGGCAGATCAACTTGATCAATAGGGTATTAACAAAAACAACGGATGAATAACTGTGCGTTAAGGATTGCAGCGGCATCCTTTTCTTTGGCAAACTATAAGTTGCCAAAGAAAAGATACAGCGGAAAGCCTGGCCCCGAAAGAAATTGAGGGGGAACGCCAAGAAAAAAATAAGAATACGATATTGGAATTATGAAGGTGACGGAACATATAGCGGAAGCAAAAGGGAAAACCCTTTTTTCTTTTGAGATCATACCGCCGGTAAAAGGGCGGAACATACAGGAACTCTATAATAATATAGACCCTTTGATGGAGTTTGACCCTCCGTTTATTGATGTAACGACCTCTAGGGAGGAATACGTTTATATTGATCGAGATGGTTTGTTGGATAAAAAGCTGACCCGTATGCGACCGGGGACGGTAGGTATTTGTGCCTCCATTAAGCATAAGTATGACGTAGATACGGTACCCCATGTCTTGTGTGGCGGTTTTACCAAGGAGGAAACCGAATATTTGCTGGTGGATTGCCATTATTTGGGCATTGATAATGTGATGGCCCTTAGGGGTGATGCCATGCGGGAAGAAAAGTATTTTGAGCCAACCAAGGGAGGGCATCCTTATGCTATTGATTTGGTAAAACAGATCGCGGACCTCAATTGCGGAAAGTACCTGCATGAGGTTATTGAATCTGACGACTGCGCCAATTTCTGCATAGGGGTAGCGGGTTATCCGGAAAAGCACTTGGAAGCCCCATCGTTAAAAACGGACCTAAAACGCTTAAAGGAAAAAGTGGAGGCAGGCGCGGATTATGTGGTCACCCAAATGTTTTTTGACAACCAAAAGTACTTTGAGTTTGTGGAGGCCGCCAAGGCCATGGGGATTAATGTGCCCATTATTCCCGGGATAAAACCCATTGCAGTTAAACGCCATTTGCAATTGCTGCCACAGGTATTCCGTATTGATCTACCACAAGATCTTATTGATGCCGTGGATGACTGTGCCAATAATAAAGCCGTAAGGCAGGTAGGTATTGAATGGGCCATACAGCAATCCAAAGAACTAAAAGAAGCCGGCGTTCCGGTACTGCATTACTACTCCATGGGAAAATCGGATAACATTAAGGCCATAGCCAAGGCGGTGTTTTAGCTTGTGGATAGTGGTTTGGTTGAAATTAGGGTAAAGGCCTTGTTTTTGCGATTTACCCCTCTAATTTTCGCCACAAATCGGGTAAAAGTGGGTTATCTATTTTGGAGGGCTTTGCCAGATGATGTTGTAGATTTTCCAGCGGTCGTTAACTTTTGCCAAATGGAAGATATCTATTCCCCATTCAGCGGTTAGTTTTGCCAAAGCGGTTTTGTCGTTCACCTCATAGATGACGATTTCCTTTGGTGAGTCTGCACTTGTTCTATTTCCTTCCTTATTCCACGTTCCAGCAAGGTTATAAAGTTGTTGGTACGTCATTTCAAGGTTATCCTTATAGGTTTTACTTTCATCATCGTACCAGTAGCCTATCTTCCTTAAAGAAGGATCTACACTGCGTTCGATTTTTTCGGGTTCAACCTTGTAAAGCGCATTGACATAATCGGTTACTGCGAATCGTACGGCTTCTTCATCGGACATGCTATCTGCCTTTTGCGCGATGGCACTTACCGCAAAAGCGGAGCATAAAATTAGTGTCAAGATTGTTTTCATGGTGATGTGTTTTAGTTTTCGATCCTTTAAACTTTTAATAGTGGTAGTGCACTTCCTTAGCTTGGGTCTTCACCGCTTTTTTGGTCTTTATATTTTATTCTTCTAAGTTCCTGCACATCTAAAAGGTCTTTGGCCCGGGCCGATTTTACTTTGCTTGTGATCAGGTCTTCAAACGAAAGAACACGGTATCTAGCCACACTTATATTTTCTATTTGAGCCTTTTCAGAATTTTGATATGCCTCGTTGAAGGTTTTTCCAATATTAAAATTCGTAATCAGTTCTACGTCAAAATCCGCCGGAGAAAATTTCAAGGAGATATTTTGTTTTC
>CALGQU010000017.1 GCA_937959125.1 uncultured Croceitalea sp. | reverse complement strand
ATTATGTGATTTCTCAAAGTCCTATTTGTTTTAATTACCGACAACGATAGCACTATAATTAGTGACCCTTTTCAGGCCAACGCTTTTTGGTCATTAATTATAACGCGTGTTATTGGCCGCTTTATTTTAATTTTCAGTTTTCCTGAAATTAAGAATAAAATAAGGGAACCGTTCTTATTGCCGATCATCGCAAAGCCTTTTTTTATAAGATTCCCCAGAATTATGTTTTATGTATGGAACTAAAATAAAGAAAATTAGCTCCATATTATTTTTTCCAGAAAAGCGCAAGTCCAATCCAGAGGTCCCACTGGAATTAGTGGGAAAAATATCGAGTATTCCTGGTTTAGTTATGGCTACGAAGTTGCAAACTTCGTAGAGCGGTAAATAACAATCAAATTTCAAGTTTATGAGCCCCTCGAACCAAAAACCCTTGAACACCTAAAACAAACTGCACATCTCAATTATGAAATTGAAAATTAAAAGGCCCAAATACCAAAGACAACCTATAAATTATTGAATTCCTAGCCTTTAGTTCGGTTGGTGTTGGGAATAGCCCTATTTTTGCCGGCTTCAAACAGGAAGAGATGCGCAAATACCTTAACCTTTTCGATTTTAAACAAAAAGTAGACTACAAGACCGAAATTCTGTCCGGGCTTACCGTAGCCTTGGCCTTGGTGCCAGAAGCGATAGCCTTTGCCTTGATTCCGGGATTTTCTCCTTTAACAGGATTGTATGCTGCCTTTGTTCTTGCATTGGTCACCGCTATTTTAGGAGGGAGACCGGGAATGATTTCCGGGGCTACGGGAGCCGTGGCCGTCATTTTTGTGGGCCTTATTTTGGAGTTGAAACGCAACTTTCCGGGTATTGAACCCACTACCATACTTAACTATGTATTTGCCACGGTCATTCTAGCGGGCGTGCTTCAGATTTTAGCGGGATTGTTACGCCTTGGGAAATTTATACGTTTGGTGCCGCATCCCGTCATGTTCGGTTTTGTCAATGGCTTGGCCATTATCATTTTTATGGCGCAGTTCCCCAATTTTTATGAGAAGGGTACGGATACTTTATTATCGGGTTCTGCACTATATACCATGTTGGGGCTTACCCTACTCACTATGTTGATTATTTGGGGATTCCCAAAGTTGACCAAAGCCATACCCTCTTCCCTGCTCGCCATTGTTGTGGTTTCTGCCCTAGTGTTGGGTTTTGGTATCGATACCCTTACGGTAGCGGATACTATGCGCGAAGGGGAAAGTATCAAAGGAGGGTTTCCGCCCCTTTCCATTCCGCAAATTCCCTTTACTTGGGAAACCTTTAAAATCATTATCCCTTATGCCGGAATCGTTGCTGGAGTCGGATTGATAGAGAGTCTGCTTACCCTTAACATTATTGATGAGATTACGGAAACCAGGGGTAGGGGGAACAAGGAATGTGTAGCGCAAGGAACCGCCAATATCTTATCTGGATTTTTATCTGGAATGGGAGGTTGTGCCATGATCGGACAGAGTTTGATCAATACCTCTTCTGGAGCTAGGGCCAGACTCTCCGGGATTACCGCTGCGGTTATGCTTTTAGTTTTTATCATGTTTGGGAGCAGTCTTATTGAGCGTTTGCCCATGGCGGCACTCGTAGGCCTTATGTTTATGGTCGCTATTGGCACCTTTGAGTGGGCCAGTTTTAAGACCTTTCGGAAAATGCCCAATTCCGATGTTATCGTGATGGTTTTGGTGACCTTGATTACGGCCATCACCCACAATTTAGCGGTCGCGGTTTTATTGGGAGTCATTATCTCTGCATTGGCCTATTCTTGGGAAAATGCCAAACGTATTCGAGCTAGAAAACATGTGGATGAAAACGGGGTTAAACACTATGAGATTTACGGCCCCCTCTTTTTTGGGTCCACCACCTTGTTTGCGGAAAAGTTTGACGTGCAAAACGACCCGGACGAGGTTATCATCGATTTTGGGGAAAGTCGCGTTGCGGATATGTCCGGTATAGAAGCTTTGAACAAGCTTACGGAGCGTTACAAGAAAGCGGGCAAAAAAGTGCATTTACGGCATTTGAGCAAGGATTGTATTCGTCTGTTAAAGAACGCGGAGAATATTATTGAAGTAAACATGATGGAAGACCCTACCTATAAGGTGGTTGCGGATAGGTTTTAGTAACGCCTTTATTGAAATAGGCCCGTTACTAGAAAATACAATCCAAAACCGAGTAAAACCAAAATGGCGAAAGACAAAACGCCCATTTTTAATTGATTAAAGCGGTCGCGTTTTGCTTCTGCCCGAATCTTATCCCGTATTTTCTGTTGTTCAAAAGGGGTTAAGGTCTTGAAATTGAGATCACCCTGTGTAGCATAACCTACGTAGCTTGCTTTGAGTTCCTTAAACGTTCTCCGTTTCTTCTTTAATTGTGCCCTGTTGAATTTAACAGCCTGAGCCGCATGTCCCATAAATCCCATGATCCTTCGCTTTAATATGGGTAGTAAAACGTTAGTTTTTGTTACAAACCAGAATTTTTATAAGCCGATGCATTGGAAAGCTTATAGTGACTAGAAAAACTGATATAGCTCGAATGTGATGCTTTATCTACTCCCGGGTTTTACCGGTAAAAACATTGACTTTGGGGTTCATGGGATTGCCGGATGCCCTTCGTAAAATCACGATTTGTCCGGTATGATAGATGGCATCGGCCAAGGGTCCGTTGAGCATATGCCAAAATGGGAATTCTGATTTGGCCTCCCCGCGCTGAAAAATAATCTCGCTCGTTTCCAGGTCGGTTTCGGTTTTACTTAATGCCAAAGAACTGGCTTTTTGGAGGTTTTCAAGGGTCAATTTTCGCAGCTCATCAAACGAATACACGGGAATGTCGTAGGGCCGGATATTGGGTTTACTTCGTATGCCATTCAGGATGGTTACAGAAAGTCCAAAAATATGCTCCAGGGTTTCAAAACAGTTTCTGCCGTCCTCAGAAGTCCTGTATTTTAAATTGGATGCTTTCAGTCCTTCGGTCGCCCAATAATAACGATACCCCAAACCGTCGATCATGCGACTGAGCATGGCGCCGGAAGTATAGCTTTGTGGGTAATCTGGGATTTGATGATACGGAAGTTCCATGTTTTGGGCTTGAAGGTTATGTATTAAAAAAAGAAAGGCTATTAGATTCAACTTGGACATTGACTATGGTATAAAGGGTTATTCTTACAGGATTGCTATTGGACAAATTACTTGAGGCATTTTTTAATTTTTTATTCTTTACGAAGGCTCCAAACTTCATACAAGGGTGTTCTTTTACTGCTAAAACCGGAATGGTGCCAATCCCCCTCTTTTAACGCATAATCAAATTCCAAACGGGCCCCAACACGGGAATTGTCTTTAGAAAAAAAGGAGATGTTTTCCGTGTATTTGCCATCAATAGTAGTATAGATGCCGCCCCCGGTACCCAGAAATTGTTTGGTTTCGGTATTGTAAGCTATCCATTGAAATTGGGTTCCAGATAGTATTTTCATTGTTTTTCTGGGCCTGCTGGTATCCCGCGTTTGAAAGCTGCCGTTTCGTTTGCGACCAGACATTAACCATGCACCGGAAAGTACACCCGGGCTTCCATCATCCTTGCGCTTCCAAACGATGTCCAAGTCTTTTATTTTAAGTTCATTTTCGATAATCTCTATTTCAAATACTCTGCTGGTTCCCACGCGTTCCGGTGTCTTGGAATCAAATTCTACGGTTTCCGTTAGGGAAGTTCCCTCCAAGCTCCAAGTGCCGCCATTGGTGCTGATGAATGCCCCTGTTTTGGCATCGTAAAAGGTAGCGACTTGATGGCCTTTTGTAAAAATAACGGTAGAACGAAGGGTTCTACCCCCTTGTTCCAGGGTAGCTTCCCAAGCACCTACCAAGGACTGCGCGTTGGCAATGGATACGACCAATAGCAAACTGACAAAGAAGATTGGATTTTTCATCAAAACACCTTTTAGAACATGGTATTGGGGTTGGCAGAAGTTTTGGGGATCTGCTGAATGGCATCCCAATGCTCGCAGATTTTACCCTGGGCATCAAACCGTAAAAAATCCATGGTCACATACTCATCATTATCCGGCCAAATTTGGTGGGTGTGCAGCGCGACCAAATCCCCTTCGGCAATGCATCGGACAAACTCAATGGACTTGTTGGGATATTCCTGCTGCATCCTTTCGAAATACAAGATAAAACCTTGTGTCCCATCTGCCACATCTGGGTTGTGTTGGATGTATTCTTTGCCAATATAGGTTTCCACGGCCTTCTTAGGATTCCCTAGATAGGCCATTTTATAAAAAGCGATAGCATTTTTCTTGTTCTGCTCTAAATCCATATCGGTCTAATCTAAAAAATGCTGTTTCATTTGAAACAGCATTTTATGACGATTTGCAGTTATAACGTTCTCAGGTATTCCGCAATATCCCTTGCTTGATCTTCTGTCAAGTTTTGGTTGAGCATAATTGCGTTATTGTATTCTTTGAGCAATGCTTTTGCTATAGGATCGTCTTTTAACATGCCGTTTGGGTTGAGCATCATGTTCATCACCCATTCCGGGCTGCGACGTTCATAAACCCCTTTCATGGCAGGGCCTATCATCCGCTGCTCCGCCATATGGCAGGCCACACAAATGGCATTGAACTGGGCTTCTCCCCTTGAAGCCATTTCCGTATCTATTTCTTCTGCAAAATCCAGATTCTTAACAGGTCCTATTCCTTTATTGTCCAGATCAACAGGGACTCCTTCATTGGCCATTTCCTTTTTATCCGCTGTTTTGGAACGACTTACCTCAAATCCGTCTTTCTTTTCTCCTTTTTTTTCCCCGCAACCAGTCATGAACGCACCAAGGGCAAGTACTAAAACAAGTTTTTTCATTATGTGTTTATTTATTTGGTATTCTTGCTTAAATGAAGGCCTAAGATACTTATAAAGTATCAGATTTCCATAAGGGAACTTTGCCGTTTCCGTAAGGATGGACTAAAAACTTATGGCAACGTTTAAAAAGTAGGTTCTACCAAAGCCATACCAGAATTTTGGGGCAAATGAGGGATTATCCCTCAAGCTGTCTTGTAGGAGTTGTCCAAAATTTCCGTTTCTACTTTGCTCAAAACCGCCGGTTTTAAAGGTGGTATCAAAGGCATTATTGATGCTGGCAAAAATACTGATATAGGTGCCGTTTTTAAGCCAAGATTTTCCACCTACCAGATTAAGCAAATAGAAATCGTCCAGTTTGGTCTGCCGTAACAGTTGGGCCACATTTTCCGGGGTTGCGTTTGGAAATTCCTGTCCTGTTTCTGGATCTAGAAAGAAACTTTGGGTTCTGGTAATGGTTGAAATATTGGTATGGTTATTTGCCAGATAATTGGTGGTGGCCCCAATCCACCAATACTTTGGGTCTCTGTATTCAATGCCCAATGCTATGGCCTGTTGTGGTCCTTGGGCAAGTTTTAGCCCTTTGATGGTGGCCGGACCCAAGTTAATATTCCCCTCTGTATTGATCAAATCTTCCTCTGCCCCGGCGGTATCAAAGTTGATGGTGACGTTGGGGTTACTGGCAAAAGTATAGTCACCAAAGTTGGCTACCGCGTTAAGCTTTACTTGGGATGATAACTCATATTGGAAACCCAACTCCAAACCCCTGTGAAGCCTATCGAGTCCGGTAAGTACTTCTTGCACAAAGTCTGACCCCACGCCAGAGTTCACAAAAAAGAAATTGATATCCGTGGTATTTTGAAACCTACCATAAAAGCCGGTAACCCTTCCCGTTAGTTTTGGGAGTCGTATATGATAGCTAAGGTCTGCAAAGCTTACTTTTTCATTGTTGAGACCGGGGACTACCTCATTATTTTCCCTAGGATTTATAAAACTGTTTTGAAGTAAAGGTGCTCTTGTTGCAAGGCTAGCATTCGCTTTAAGCCAATGCCGTCCGCTTATGCTATAGGATATCCCGCCTTTTAGGGCATAATTATCAAAGGTAAGGGCTTCGCTTGTTCCAAAGGAATTGTCCAAAAACCGTTGGTTTTGAAAAAGACCGTCACGTTGGTATTCGGTTGTTGTAAATTGGGTAGCTAGGAAACCTGCCCACTTGGTCCGATCTATTTTTAACTGGGCAAAGGCATTCGCTTGGGCGGCCTTCATGGTATAGTGATACCCAAAACGTTCTCCTTGCCGTTTTATGAGAGGTCCGTTGCTATCATTTTCCGTATTGGAAAAGGGGTCGATATCTTCATGAAAGTCCGCACCTAAAATATCGGTCAATTCTGCATAATTGTTGGAATCCAGATTCCTATAGGTAAGCCCCAAGTCCAAGGCAAGACCTTCTCCAAGCCTTATGTTGGCTCTACTGGCTAGCTGTAACGACCTATCATCAACAACATCATTGGCCAAAACATAGGCTGCTTTTCCATTGTTTCGGTTAGCGGTGAGCAAGTTGCCCCAATTGATTTGGGGATTGTTCAAAAATCCCTCCCTGGCCAAAGCTGCATTGGTAAAATCCGCACCAATCGGGTTATTAATGTAAAAGCTGGGTAAAAACCTAAAAAAAGTGGGGTCTGGGTTGGGCGCGTTAAAAAAGCGAAGACGACTTCTTTTATTTTTTCCAAATTGATAGGATGCCCCTGTAGTTATGGTGATATTTTTCCCGGTATAATAATGGTTGAATAGCACTATAGGTTCAAAAATGGAGCGTTCACGGGCATTTCTAATACGACCGTTTTGCTGGCCCCAATAGGGATTATATCGGTTACCCACCAAATTGAATACTTCTTCGGTAATAGCTGCGGAACGACCCCTTCTGTTTTGTGCGGCAAGTGCCGTTAGTCCAATTTGATGGTTTTTATTGATTTGATAGGTAAGTGCCCCAAAGAAAGAAAAGGCATTGTACAAGGTCCCGTTGATATACCCTTGGTTGGCCAATCTACGGGAAGAGGATAAGGTAAAGGATATCCCTTTGTTTGAGATAGGAGCGGTATAGGTAGCCATGACCCTACCCGTATAGGTTCTGTTGGATAGGGAAGACGAAATTCGGGTGCCGGGCCTTAGTCCATTGGGTCTTAGATCAATATTGGTATTTCCCAAGACACCTCCAAAGGTATGATCGGAAGCTTCCATGCCATTGGTAAAGGCTTGGTTCCTGATAACGTCGTTCAACCCGCCCCAATTGTTCCATTCGGGCCTACCGTTAAAGAACTTGTTCATGACCAGACCGTTCAGTAGTACTTGGCCCTCCCTGGAGTCCAATCCCCTTACTCTAAAGAAGGCCTGTCCAAAATCAAAAGCGGCCCTACTTAAAAAAATATCGCGTGTGGCCTGTAATAAACCTGCAGAGTTGGAAAGGGTTTCGTCATCATCAGAAAGGTCGCTATCCGTTAGGGTGATGAGATTGTTCGTTTTCTCTAGGGTTATATTTTTTTCCAAGATAAGGGTTCCCAAATCGATGGATCCACCATTCAAAAATAGTGGGAATCGTTTGGTTTCGTAACCTATTTTGGAGATGGAAAGAATATAATCGCCTTTTACGCTTGTTTTAAGTTCAAACCAACCTAATGCGTCACTTTGGGTAGTGAGATGTGTACCTTCAATAGTTATCGATACGGCTATGATGGGTGTTTCACCTGTGTTCACAAGTTTTCCCTTTATAGTGCCGTTAGCTTGATAAGCAAACATGCCATAGCAGCTTGCCATGTAGAACAATAACAGTATCCTCATTTTTCTGGTTAGTATAGTCTACAAGATATAAAAAAGGCAGAAAATACACCTTATCCAGAAAAACTTAGTTATTTTAGGGAATGCGATTTTCAACATGCCTTCTTATTTTTTCCTTCTTTTTGGGCGTATCCCAGAAAGGAGAAAAGTATCAAGTAAGGACCATTGCATTTTACAATGTTGAAAATCTTTTTGATGTCCATAATGATTCCTTGATTTTTGATGATGAAAGAACGCCACAAGGCCGTTACGCTTGGACAGTAGAACGGTACCAAACTAAAATCGCCCGCATTGCAGAAGTACTTTCAAAACTAGGGACGGATAAAACAGGCAGTTCCCCAGATATTATCGGGTTGTGCGAGGTGGAAAATAAATCCGTGCTTCAAGATTTGGTATCGCATCCCCATTTGAAAACTAAAGATTATGGTATTATCCATTTTAATTCTCCGGATGAACGTGGGATTGATGTGGCGTTACTCTACAAGAAAGCGGTGTTTATTCCCTCGTCCATGAAATCGCAACGTTTGCTGTTGTTCAATGAAGAAGGGTTTAGGGATTATACCCGGGATCAATTGATCGTAGGTGGACTTCTAGACAATGAACAACTGTATTTTTTGGTGAACCATTGGCCTTCCAGAAGTGGTGGCGAACATAGAAGTAGGCCTTACAGGATAAAGGCTGCCCAACAAAACAAAAGAGTCATTGACTCTTTGCAAGCTTTTGAACCCCATGCAAAAATCATCAGTATGGGTGATTTTAACGATGACCCCATAGATGATACGTTTAAAAAAGTGCTAAAAACAGTTGGTAATCCAAACAAGCTAGATAGCACCCAACTTTTTAATCCTATGGAAAAATGGTTTCGTAAAGGGGTGGGCACTTTAGCCTATAGGGATAGATGGAACCTGTTTGACCAGTTTGTCCTAAGTCCAAATTTTGTGGATGCTACTGATAGAAAATACTATTCCTATTGGAAAGCCGGAATTTATAACCCCAACTATCTTAAAAACCCAGCAGGGAAATATAAAGGGTATCCGTTTAGAACCTATGTGGGCACCACCTATTATGGTGGCTATGCCGATCATTTTCCGATCTATATGTATCTAATACGAAAGGCAGAAAACTAAAACAGTGAACCAACTATTGGATACCTATCCCAACCATTGTCCCCATGGAATTCTACTTAAAATTAAAAGCAGACCTAAGCCATAGAAAATGGCAATGCTTTTAAATTTAGCGGTATCGTCCGTTTTCTTTTTATGCCGGGACCATCCAATGGTAATGAGGGCGATAGCCAAAATATTGGTAAAGGGATGTTCAACGGCCAAGAGGCGTGCCGGGGCATTGAGGCCTCCCATGCCCAAAGCCTGGATGGCTTTTAACCCGTTGGCGGAAACAAAGAACAGTACTAATCCAATAAGCAGTTGGATATGACTTAAAATGAGGGCAAATAGGCTTACCCGCAGATCCTTTTCAAACCGAAACTCCTTTTTACCCAACCAACCGGTCAACGCATTGATAACGGCGAGTATAAGTATAAGCAAAACGATATAAGCAAAATAGGAGTGGAGCGTCTTTACAATTTCCATGGTTGTCGAATTAGACCTTAAATGTACAGAATTTTGAACATAAAAAAATCGGGGATATCAAATTTGATATCCCCGATTTATGGGTTGGATTTTAAGAAATATCCTTAATCAAAGATATAACGTAAGCCTATTTGTGCTTGCCATCTAGAAGATTGGATACCAAAATCATCCAATTCTATACGGTTGTCAGATCCATCTAAGTTAACAACACCAGTGTTCAAAGCAAATGTTGGCGTGTCTCCTGTTGCAACCGTTGTAAGTGGACTTACTTCACTTCTAATAAACTTGCGTTGACCCCAATCACTGTTCAAAAAGTTGGTGAAGTTGAAGATATCCGCAGAGAGTTGGAAGGTATGGTTCTTTTGTCCTAATTTCAAAGAGAAATCTTGGAGTAGTTTGAAATCTACAATGTGGTTCCAAGGTCCCCTAGAACCATTTCGCTCCGCATAGTCACCTCTTCTACCACTAAGGTAATCGTCATTTTCAATAAAAGTATTCAACGCTTCCCACTGCTGCTCCGGAGTGGCAATGACATTCCCATTCCCGTCCGATATGGGTGCCAACTGAATTTCAGAAGCGTCCCTAGGGATATAAATCAAAGCATTGTCCCTAGAATCATCGTTCAACAAATCCCTTCCTTCATTATAAGAAAAGCTATACGGGCCACTTTGAGCACCCTCGTAGAATAGGGCCACCGTAGTTTTAATGTTGTCGTTCCATTTTAATTGATAGGATACATTGGCGGTAATCCTATTGCCTACCGCAAAATCTGAACGGGTAACGGGCAAATCGGAATTCTTACCATTTACGGTCAATAGGTTTCTCCATTGTGAGCTGTTCTGCGAAGAAGTACCGTCAAAAATTTTGTTGGACTCCCCATAGGTATAAGAAACAGAACCGGCAAAACCTCTATCAAAAGGTTTGCTTAACGTAAAGGTTGCATTGGTAGCATTACCTCCGCCCGTATTGGAAGCCAAAATAATTCTACCATAGGTATTGTCCAACAAATCAAAGAAACTTCTGGTATAAAAAGGTCTATTGTCTGCACCTTGATAATTCCCTATTGGACCTGGGATATTCAGGTTTTCATAGAAAACATCGGTGATAACATCCGTGTAAAGGAAATCTGCAGAGGCAATCAACCCCCAAACGGGAAGTTTTTGGTCAATGGCGATATTGTATTTTACTACCTGCGGCAATTTAAAATCTGAGGCGATCAAATCAATATTACCTCCTAGTCCGCCGGTACCTGGCTCAACAGCCCTGGTTTGGTCATTTACATCTGGGTTGAACTCGGTTACGTTGGTGTTAAAATCCCCTGAGAAACCACCGGTAATACCGTTGTTGTTGTATGAACCGCCCGGCCATACCAAAGGAAGTCTTGAGGTAAAGACACCCAATCCACCGCGTATTTGCGTCGTGCGATTACCATTTACATCCCAGTTGAACCCTAAACGTGGGGAAAATACCGCATTACTGATTTCCTGTCCAACACGAGCTCCTTGTAAATCTTTACCGGCAGCTTCAAGAATGCCCACGGTAGTGGTGTTGAACTCTTCATTAACAGGACCTGCCTTCCACTGCGGAATATCTATCCTTGCGCCAAAACTGAATTTGAAATCGTCCGTGATATCCACATCATCCTGAACGTAGAATCCGTATTGCGCTGTTTCAAAATCCGCAGAACCATCAGACTCATCACCAACTGCAGTACCACCTACTAGGGAATACCCATGTTGAAATTCATCTGGGGCACCGTTGTTAAGGAACTGGTCCAATGCCGTTGTGATTAGGTTTCCATCATCGTCCGTAATATCCACATAGGTGTAACTACCAAAGTTAAACGGGAAGAAAAGGTTTTTAACACTGGCGAATTCCAAGTTGGCACCTAAAGTAACCGTATGACGTCCTGAATAAATCTCAAAATTATTGGTAATGGTAAAATAGTCCGTATTCAACAAGTTGGCCGTTGAGAACGGTTCCGCTCCAAAGGAAATGAAACCCCCACCATCTTCAATACCCACGGTTGGGAAAGGGTTTCCTAGAGGATCCCTATCATCCCTTACGGCAGCATAACTAATGACCAAGTTGTTGGAAAATTTGTTGCCAAATCTTGAGTTCAATTCCAAAGCTGTAGAGTTGGTATTGGAAACAAAGGATTCTGAACCATTTAAGAAACCAATACTTCTATTCCCAGAGTTTCTAGCTTCCAAGTTGTCCGCACCAACAAAACTATGTCTAAGGGAAAGGTTATGGTTTTCATTGATATTCCAATCCAGTTTGGCCACCAATGTATTACTTTCTAGTGTTCTTGTGTTGTTATCAAAAATACCGATATCGTAGTTGTAGGTAGTTTGGACAAAATTTCTAAGGTTAGCTAAATCAGCTTCAGAAGAACGCCCAGTATAGTTACTAAAGTTAAAGGGTTGTGGTGTTTCTGTCTCCCCTCGTTCATAATTCACAAAAAAGAACAGTTTATCCTTGATCAGCGGTCCACCTAATCGCACACCATAGGTATTGGCTGAGAAATCGGCCAGTCTTTCTCTTTCCTCACCATCACCTACTAAATCTGGTGGGGTTCTGCCCGCCAATGATTCGTTTCTGGTAAAGAAATAGGCAGATCCTTTAAAATCATTAGATCCAGAACGGGTTACCGCGTTGATAGAACCACCGGAAAAACCAGATTGTCTTACATCAAAAGGGGCAATATTCACCTGAAACGTCTCAATGGCATCTACGGATAAAGGGTTAACCCCAGTTTGTCCTCCGTTTGTTCCAGAACCTGCCAAACCAAATACATCATTACTAACGGCACCATCCACATAAATGGCGTTATACCTATTGTTCTGTCCGGCCAAAGAAATTGAAAATCCATCGTCACCTTCGGTCAACTGCGCTTGCGGCGTTAGGCGGACAAAATCTGCTAGAGATCTTGATGCCGCTGGGGTAGTTGCTACTTGACGTTGGGAAATATTGGTATTTGTACCTGTTTTGTTAGATCCAAAAACACCGTTGGCAACTGCTGTAATTACTACTTCATCTAGAGCGGTCGCACTTTCCACCATTTGGGAACTGATTCTGTTGGTAGAACCCAAATCTAAAAATACACCCTCTTTGACATCATCATTAAAACCAACGTAAGAGATGGTAACCCTGTAAGGCCCACCCGTACGCATGCCCGACAAACGGTAATACCCATCAAAATCGGTTGCGGCACCATATACGGTTCCAGAAGGAATGTGAAGTGCTACGATACTGGCACCGGGAAGCGGCTCGCCGGCGTTGTCGGTTACTTTTCCACCAATGGCGGAAGTGGTAACCCCTTGTGAAAATGCCATCGCGGAACATAGTAGCGCAAGAGCAAATAGGTAGAAGTTTTTCATTTTAAGTGTGTTTCAATTGTTTGCCGCAAAAGTCCTATTTTAGTCCTTTCCTTATGTTAATATAACGTTAAGAATGACTTAAAAAAATTAACAATTGTTAAATTAAAACACAGAAAAACAGGGAGTTATAAATTCTATTTATTTATGGAATTCTTAATTAACCCTTAAAAAATTGTAAAAGACTTAAGGTGGAAGAATCATGATTGCCAATTTCTGAATTTTGGATGTCCCCAAGGATCGTTTTTGCAAGTTGTTTGCCCAGTTCTACACCCCATTGGTCGTAACTGAAAATGTTCCAAACGATTCCCTGTACAAAAATTTTGTGTTCATAAAGGGCGATAAGGGAACCCAAACTTTGCGGTGTTAGCTTATCTATCAATAGTGTATTGGTAGGTTTGTTGCCTTCAAAGACCTTAAAGGGGAGGAGGATATCAATTTGGGATTGTCCCATGCTAACGTCACCCAATTCTTTTTTTACTTGCGCCGCCGTCTTTCCGTTCATCAGTGCTTCTGTCTGCGCAAAAAAGTTGGCCATAAGTTTGTGATGGTGATCGACATTGCCGTGTAGGGATTCCTTAAACCCAATAAAGTCTGCGGGGATTAACTTGGTCCCTTGGTGTATCAATTGAAAAAAAGCATGTTGGGAATTGGTTCCGGGTTCTCCCCAGATAATGGTCCCGGTTTCGTAGGATACCCTGTTGCCATTTTGATCCACACTTTTTCCGTTACTCTCCATAATACCTTGTTGTAGGTAGGCAGGAAAACGACTTAAATACTGGGTGTACGGAATCAAGGCCTCTGTTTCCGCGCCATGGAAATTGTTGTACCAAATACTGATTAGCGCTAAAACCACAGGGATGTTTTGGTCAAAGTCCGCGGTTTTAAAATGCTCATCCATCTGGTGCGCGCCCTTAAGTAAACCATCAAAATGGTCATAACCAACGGCTAAAGCAATAGTAAGGCCTACGGCACTCCAAAGAGAAAAGCGTCCTCCGACCCAGTCCCACATGGGAAATACATTTTCACTGGCTATACCAAATTCCGCTATTTTTTCCGTATTAGTCGATACTGCCGCAAAATGACTTGCAATATCCTCTTGACGTGCATGTTGTAAAAACCATTCTTTTATGGTCGTAGCGTTGCTTAAGGTCTCTTGGGTGGTGAAGGTTTTAGAGACCACGACGAACAAAGTGGTTTCTGGGTCCAGTTCTTTTAAAATTTCGTTGACATGGTCCCCATCAATATTACTAACAAAATAGGTTTTTAGGTGGTTCTTATAGAACGCAAGGGCATCAACGACCATGGCAGGACCTAGATCAGAACCTCCAATACCTATATTGACCACTGTGGTAAAGGGTTTTCCCGTATGTCCTTTTTTCTTTCCGGAAATGATGGCCTCCGTAAAGGTTTTGATATGCTCTTTGACGGCAAAGACTTCTGGTATGACATTAGTTCCTTCAACGGTAATAACATCCTCCTTTTTTGCCCGTAAGGCAGTATGTAAAACGGAGCGCCCCTCGGTCTCGTTAATTTCGCCTCCTTTAAAATAGGCTTCCATGGCTTTTTGCAAACCAATTTCCTCGGCAAGTTCTAAAAGGAGGTCCAATGTTTTTTTGGAAATGCGGTTTTTGGAAAAATCCACAATGAAATCATTCCAACGAATAGTAAATTCTGCCGCTCTATTGGGGTCGCTTTCAAAAAGTTCTTTTAAATGTGTATGCTGGGTATCCTTAAAATGTGATGTGAGCTTGGACCAAGCTTTAGTTGTTGCTGGGTTGGTTTTTAAGAGTTTCATTAGTATGGTTAAGCGTTAGCAAATCTTCTTCATCTTCTTTTGCGGGTATTGGGTAAGCAATACAATCCAATTGTTGTTTTAACGGGCTTATAAAATCTAAATAATCTGTTCTTAGGGAATCTACTATAGGTTCTGCCGTAGGTAGTTTTTCCCTTAGGGGGTCCACTTGGACACCGTGTTTCCAAAACCGGTAGCAAACATGTGGGCCGCCAGTATTTCCTGTCATACCAACCCATCCTATAACATCGCCTTGGCGTACGTATTCCCCTTTTTTAACTTTTTGCTTGCGCATATGTAGGTATTGGGTACTATAGGTGCCGTTATGCCTTATTTTAACATACCTACCATTGCCGCCTTTTCTTCTGGATTCCGTTACCGTGCCATCTGCAGTTGCAATTATTGGGGTGCCAATAGGTGCTGCATAATCCGTTCCCCTGTGCGGCCTTACTTTGTACCCGTAGTAGGCGATGCGCCTTTTGAGATTATATCTTGAGGAAAGGCGGTACCCAAATTTTATAGGTGCCCTTAAAAACGTGCTCCGCAAATTATTGGCTTCATCATCGTAGTAGTCCATGGCCTGTTTTAAGGAATCCGTTTGATAAGCAAAAGCGTAAACAGGAGTGCCTTTATGCTCAAAATAAGCCGCCTCAATGTCCTCTGAACCGGCATAAATGGTGTCGTTGATATATCGTTCTTTGTAGATGATCTTAAATTTATCCCCTTTTTCCAATCTAAAGAAATCTATGGTCCATGCGTAGATTTCAGAAAGGTTAATGGTCACGGCGTAATCTACACCCAACGTATCCAAGGATTGGGATAGGTTGTTTTCCACTATACCGGCTACCTCACGGGGTTTATAGGTCACTTTTTTCTTACGTTTGTACGCCCGTACGGAATCCCTTAGATCTACAACGGTGTAATTGACCCGGTCATTTTCGTAAATAAAAACACGGGCTTGTTCCAAAGTATCCTTGGATTTTAGGATGACATAAGGTTTGCCCACTTTAATACGTTTTACATCAAAGGTATCCTTGAATTCTTCTGCTATTTTGACAATTTTTGGATAATCTACCTTGTTTTCCAACATTAATTGCCCAAAGCTATCCCCATTTTTTATGGTATCCCGCACTACGGTAAAAGCATCAAAATCAAAGCCATACTTTTTAGGGACAGGTTTTTCTATAGGAGCTTCCGCCAATTCTTGTGAAGGTGCTTTCACCTCTTTTTTGCAGGCTGTTACAAGAATGGTTGCTATAACGATACCCCAATATCTTCGCATGCTGTTAGTTTTCATTTGCCGGGTTAAACAAATGTTCTACCCATTGTTTTCCCCAATCGTTCCGTTCGTTTTCTGAATGCAAAGTTGGGAAAAATATTATTTTCTGAAAACTGGGCGGTAGATACGCTTTCCAATTGGTACCGCCAGTAGCATCAACGGCCGCTTTATCCTTGGCCAAATACCGATATGCGGATCCCATATGCATCAAAGGCCAGTTGACATTGGCGTTGACGTCAAGTTTTTTAAGGGCGTCGATCAGCTTTTCATTTTTTTGATGCTTTTGGGGGAGCTTCAAGTATTTTTGATAGATGGTGTTCCCCTTCACTTGATTGGCAATACGAATTAATCTAGGGGTATAGCGATACTCAAATTGTTTAAGGGTCAAGGTCTTTTCGCCGGTTGCTTTGTCCGTTGCGCCTTTCTTCCAATAGATATGCTCATAGAGTTTTTCAATGCTATCCCCACCAGAAAAATTGTCCCGCTGCGTATGGTGCACCAAGTTTTCCATGGGTGTTGCATAAAGCTCAATCATGCGGTATTGGGCAGATTGAAAACCACTAGCAGGTAATAATGCCATTCTATACCGTAAAAATTGTTCCCGTTGCATTCCGTTGATCATAATGCTAAAAGAGGAAATGAGTGCTTTAAAATAGCTATTGATACGGTTGGCTTTTTCCAAGAAAAAATCAAGGTCTTGGGACTTATCATCCGTTATTTGCTTCTGTTCATGTAAAATCAACTTAAAATAGAGCTCGGTAATCTGATGGTACATGATAAAAATCTCCTCGTCCGGGAAATGTGTCCTGGGTACTTGTATGCTAAGAAGGGTGTCTAAGTGGATATAATCCCAATAGGTGAGGTATTTTTGATATAAAAGGCCATCCAAATAAGAGCTAAGGTCTTGACCGGAATTTTTAAACTTTTCTTCAAGCTTGACGATTTGGGCTGCAATCTGCTCGTCTTTATTCATGGGTTGCTGTCAATTCACTTCATAAGTATCTTGAACTGATTTTTAAGCCCATTGTAACCGTCTAAATCCGCTTTTATTGATCCTACTGCCAAATCTGCTTTTATACGAATGGGAATCTTGTTCAAATCGTTGGAAACCCACAAAGTTAAACTTTCTTTTTCTTTAAAAACCCTACCTGACTGTACATAAGGTCTGAATTTTAAGCATTCTACTTTGCCAAACTTTGTCCTGACCACTTCTTTGCCCAAGAATTTGAGCTTAAATTGATACACCCCATCATCATCATACAGCATGTCCATTGAAATACTCTCATTGACGACCAAGTCTTCCGCCGCAAAGTTGTTTCTTAAATGGTAAGCCGCGGAAAGAAGATCCTGCACATTGTCGTTGATATCAAAATCAAAGGTTTTTTTATTCTTTTTATCATTTAGCAAGGCTTTCTTTTCACTATAATCAAAAGTAATATCGTAATCTTTGGTATAGCCCCCTTCATCTATATTGCGAACAAATTTGTGGGGTTTGTTGTCATTACGGCCAAAATAGCTTTCATAGGTATCGTCAACTTTAAAGAACACCCTGGCCAAACCCGTGGTTTTGCCTTTTCCTATTACGTGGTAAACAGGAATGGTATCCAATTTTTTGGATTCCAATTTTAGGGTAGCAAAACTGGCGTTCAACCATCCGTAATGGATACGGAACTTTAACCATTCGCCAGCCTTATAAGCTTGGGGCTCCTGCGCCGAAATCGTTAGGGTTACCACTAGGGAAAAAACGAAAAAAGCAATCTTTTTCATAAGGACGTTATTACCATAAAATTATTAAAATACGCCTATACTTTAACGTATTTACCTTTACTTAAACAAAAGTTATTCCAAAGTATTGTATAAAAAAAGCCCTAGTGTGTTCACCAGGGCTTTTCCTAAATAACCAACCAAACTTTAAATTATGAAAAACCAATACTTAAAGTTAAGAGGGAACCACCCCTCTTGATACTTCAAAGATACACTCGTATAAGGTGGCTTTTTAGGTTTTTAACCAACTTTAACCAAAAAGCAAGAATATTTGGAATTTGTTAATAGCTTTTGGCGGTTTTTTAAGAACTCATTTGGACTTTTTGGATCGAAGCGAAAATCAACCATTTTTTGTACTCTTGTCCCAAAAACTTTCGGGATTGGGTTGCACCCGCCTTGCCGAGAGGCAGGTAGCTGGGCCACGGAAAGAAAAAAAGGCGAGCAAAGGGGTGAAAAGAGCAATTTTTTAGCTCATTGAAAAAGTCTAAATGAGTTCTAAGAAAAAAATCAGAACCAATACCCCACACTAAAGAATAGATTGCCAGTATCCACCTGTGGTGTCCAAGAATAATAGACTTGTACGGGCCCTAGAAAGGATTCCAAGCCGTAGCCTATACCAAAACCGGAAAAGTCCGGCTCCGTAAACCATTCCCCCGTTCTAAACAGGTCATCCGCAACATTGGCAATATTGGCGGTAAACAACACATGGTTTTTTTTAGCGAACTCATAGTCCAATCTGGCATAGGATTTTACGAAACTATTGCCGGGCAAGCTCAAAAAATCATACCCAAAAAACGGAATAAAGTTATTGACCAGATCATTTCCAAAACCACCAAGCACAAAATCAAAAGAAGTAACCCCGGAGGTCCCCAGTTTAAAACCACCCTCAGATTCTAAATTAAGGGAAAGTTTAGGTGCAATGTTAAACGCCGCGCCCATACGTGCTTTACCAATAGAAAACTCCTTAAAATTATCATTGAAGTCCGATGAGAAGACATAGAAGTGAAAATCACTATCAAAGAACAATCCTTTTGTTGGGAAATATTTGTCATCATAGGAGTCAAAAACCAATTGCCCGTAGGTGCTAAAATAGTTGCTGTCTTCAAAGAAAGTCCTTTCATTTGAACTTTGCGGAGGCATCATTTCCGTATCTGGCATTGCATTGTTCAATGTTCTTGTACTATACCTAAGGAGTTTGTGTTCCACGCCAATACTGAATGAAAACTCCTCCCGTAATACGGTTTGTAGATATACCTGATTGGTCAAATCTGTGACATCCAAGTTAATTTCACCAATATTGGGGTCGTTAACGGCATTAAAGTTTGCCCTAATGACATCAAAATTTATCTCTTCTTCAAAGTCGTTAAAAGCGGAGTTTATCCCAAAACTCCAATAAAACCCTTTATCCAAATAATATTGAAAATTATAGCGTACGTTATCCCCCACGATAAGGTCAAAAGAAGCTACATCGTCCTTCATGAAAAGATTTTTTCTCGTTAGGTTGATTAAGGCAGAGCTTTTATAGAGATCGTCATAATGGGCACCCATTTTTATGAACATCCTGGTTTCCTCTTCCTTTAATTTTAAGATAAGGTCCGTTCCCAAACCATTGGATATCAATTGATAGCGAATTGCTTTAAAATTTCCGGTTGCCGCTAGGTTATTGATTCCTTGTTTCAATTTTTTAAAGGGAATCTTTTCTGCAAGGTTGAAACGTAGTTTTCCTTTTATATAGCCACGGGTATAGGTGTCGTTGCCCTCAATGATCAATCTATTGATAAATAAACTGTCCTTTATGGCCACGTTTTTTTTTGGATGATTTTTGGACCCTTGTTTACTGGCCAAATTTTGTAGTTCCCCAAAAGTCGCCTCAGCCGCCAAACGACCACTCTCAATAATTTGGGGGCCTTTTTCAAAGTCTATGACGGAGAATCCTTGGATATCCGGTTGAATGTACAAGTCGGTAGCCCCTCTTTTTGCGACCATATCGTTTACGGTGCGGTAGTTGTTTATTTGGAGCAATATTTCCGTAGCGCTTCCTAAGGCTTCCCTGTCCGCAAGTTTATCCTGTACATCGATACCCAGAATATAATCTGCCCCCATATTCTTCACCTCTTCAATGGGATAGTTATTGACAATACCGCCGTCAATTAAAATTTGATCGTCAATTTCACTAGGCTCAAAAAGGGATGGAAAAGTACCACTTGCCATAATGGCTTCTGGCAAATATCCTTTATCAAGAAGTACGGGGTCCCCGGTTTCAACATTGGTCGCCATGCAAAGAAAAGGAATAGGGAGCTTTTTAAAATCCTTGACGTCCTTAACATGGTAGAGCAGTCGCACAAATTCATTATAAATGTTTTGCCCCCCGGAAATTGCCTGTGGGAAAGCTACTTTAAAATCGTCAAAAGGCAACCCAAGGGCATAACGCTCAGAATCGTCTTTTTCATAAAAGGTCTTTGCACCGCGGGGAACATCATCTTGTATAAGCAAAGAAAGGTTGGTAGTTCTAAAAATGGAATCAAGCTGGTTGGCAGAATAACCAGAGGCATACAATGCCCCAACAATGGCACCCATACTGGTGCCGCCAATATAGTCTATGTGTACCCCAGCTTCTTCAATAACCTTTAAAGCCCCAATATGTGCCAACCCTTTTGCACCACCACCACTAAGGACAAGACCTACTTTAGGCGGTTCCTGTGCCCAGCTAAGCACGGTCATTAAAAGGATGATGAAAGTAAAGACTCTTTTTTGCATGCTTGAGAGATCAGTGAAAGGAAGCAAATACTTTTTTGGCTTTGACCATTCCAATAGACTTTGCTAAGGTATCAATAGAAGCTTCTTTTATGCGCTTTACACTCTTAAATTCTTTTAGCAATTGCTCGGCCGTCTTAGCCCCTATACCGTCAATGCCCTCCAATTCGGAGTTTATTGCGGCCGCACTTCTTTTGTTCCTGTGAAAAGTGATACCAAACCTATGCGCTTCATTACGTAGTTGTTGGATGATTTTTAGGGTTTCGGATTTTTTATCCAAATATAAAGGGATGGGATCGTCCGGAAAGTAGATTTCCTCCAGACGCTTTGCAATGCCTATGATGGCTATTTTTCCCCGTAAACCCAATAGTTCCAGACTTTTTAATGCCGATGAGAGTTGTCCTTTTCCGCCGTCGATAACAATGAGCTGAGGTAAATTTTGGCCCTCGTTGAGCATTCGTTTATACCGCCTAAATACTACTTCTTCCATAGAGGCAAAATCATCCGGACCGGTGACGGTCTTAATATTGAAATGGCGGTATTCCTTCTTGGCGGGTTTACCATCAAAAAACACGACACATGCGGCTACGGGATTGCTCCCTTGCATATTGGAATTGTCAAAACATTCAATATGCCTAGGCTCTTTGGAAAGTCGTAAGTCGGCTTTCATTTGTCCCATAATGCGTTTGGTGTGGCGATCGGGGTCCGTGATCTTCATTTGTTTAAAACGCTCTTGACGATAGAATTTTGCATTGCGCAAAGACAGTTCCACCAACTTCTTTTTATCTCCTAATTTTGGTACGGATAGTTTTAAGGTCTCCTCCAGAACTATTGGGAAAGGAAGGTAAAGCTCTTTGGATTCCGATGAAAAACGTTGCCTTAGTTCAACCACGGCAAGTTGTAGCAGATCTTCATCGCTTTCATCCAACTTTTTCTTGATTTCCAAGGTGTGGGAGCGTATTATGGAACCATGGGATACCTGCAAAAAGTTAATGTAGGCATGGGTTTCATCAGAAAATATGGAGAACACATCTACATTGCTGATTTTTGGGTTGACAATAGTGGATTTTACTTGATAATTTTCTAAAACCTCGATTTTTTCCTTGATGCGTTGTGCTTTTTCAAATTCCATTTCTTGTGCAAACGCTTTCATTTGATGTTTGAAATAGGTAAGCGAACTTTTAAAGTTCCCCTTTATAATTTCCCTTATTTCTGCAATCTGTCTATGATAATCCGTTGCATTTTGTAAATCTTCACAGGGCGCTTTACAGTTTCCTAAGTGGAATTCCAAGCAACGTTTGTATTTGCCACTGGCTATTTTTTCTTTGGAAAGATCGTAACTACAGGTCCGTAATGGATAAACACTTCTAACGAGGTCCAAAAGTACTTTTACCGTTTTCATACTGGTGTAGGGTCCATAATACTCAGACCCATCATTGATCAACTTTCTAGTAGGAAAAATTCTGGGAAAACGTTCATTCTTAATACAGATCCATGGGTACGTTTTATCATCCCGTAACAAAACATTGTACCTAGGCTGGTGTTTCTTTATCAAACTGTTTTCTAACAACAAGGCATCGGATTCCGTGGCAACCACAATGTGCTTAATGGTTTTGATCTTGCCAACCATTACCCTGGTTTTCCCATAAGCGTGGTTTTTGGTAAAATAAGAAGCTACACGTTTTTTTAGATTTTTTGCCTTACCTACATACAGAATAATCTCGTTATCATCATAGAACTGATAGACGCCAGGGCTATTGGGGAGCGTGCTTAATTGGATTTTTAAAGAAGGATTTGCCATGGATTATAGCTTTAAAATTAAGCTAGTTCAAAGTATTATGCAACGGCTTTGTTTTGTTTAACTTTTCAGGTTGTGGGCATTTGGGGGTGAATCTTCCTTATCTGTACGGTTTTTTTAAGGAAAAACGGATTTTGGAATGGAAATCTTGGTTGTTTGTATTTGGAAACAAAGCGATCAAAAGAACGGTTTTATGCTAAATACCGTTTTTCATTCTCTTAGTAAATGGCGTTTTATTATGCTTTTTAATCATTTTTTTGACAAAAAATTGTTGAATCATAAAGTAATGAGTTTGGTTTTACTTAAAAATTTAGCGCTTTTAAAAGGATTACTTAAAAAAGCGGAATTGGAAAGAACAATAAAAAATCATAATAAATACCTGATAATCAAATAGATATATTTTCTCTGCAAAAAATTGATTTTTTCTTGATGTTAAATTTTCCAAAAAAAAGTGTATTTCAACGATGAAACCGAGCCTTTCATGGGAAATTCTCCTTTTTTTTCTCTATTTTTATAGAGTTAAAAGTAACGCATGGAGAATTATTTAATCGTTTTGGGCATGTATTTGGTTTTGATGTTGTTCTTCAAAATCTATTTTGCCGTTTCAACAAGAGAGTAGTTTTTGTTCCCCAAATACTGCCCCCCAAAATCTATCTACATACGTAGATGACCAAAAAAGAACTTAGATTAAGCTTTAGGAATAAAAGAAGCCTACTTACATTCCCATTAATTGAAAGTTATAGTACTGAAATTGCAAATAGCGCATTAAATCTGCCTATTTGGGAATTTTCATATTTCCACTTGTTTCTATCTATAGAAAAGAACAAAGAAGTAGCAACACTTCCACTACTTTCCATACTTCAAGGCAAGGATAAGAACGTTATTGTACCTAAAATAGTTAAGGATAATGGATTGGAACATTATTTGTTGATGGATAATACTGCACTATTACCCAATGCCCTTGGTATACCGGAACCCATTGACGGCATTTTAATTCCAGAAAATAAGCTTGACGTGGTATTTATACCGCTTTTGGCTTTTGATGGCAACGGAGGCCGGGTTGGTTATGGAAAAGGGTTTTACGATGCTTTTTTACGAAAATGCAGGAAGGATGTAGTTAAAATTGGATTGTCTTTTTTTGAAGCTTCGGACAGTATCGACGACATACATGAAGGGGATGTGCCATTGGATTACTGCATTACCCCACAAAATACCTATCACTTTTAATACCAAATGAATTACAAAAGGCGTTAAAAAATGGGCCACTTTTTTTACTTACGAAGCTGTAAAATGCTTTCATAGCAGTGGTTACGAACGTTTTTTACAATGAAGTAAGCGTAAAAATGAACCAGCATTTTAGATGCATTCTGTGGGTTATTTGGTATAACTTTCCTTAGCAAAGGCCTTTTTATTGAAAAAAATGAGTATGCCTACCCCGGTGCTGATGGCCGTATCGGCGATGTTAAAAATGGGGTCAAAGAAAGAGAAGGAATTCCCCCCAAAATAAGGAACCCACTCTGGCCAGGTAGCATTTTTAATTATAGGAAAATAGAGCATATCCACAACTTTACCGTAAAATAATTTTCCGTAAGGGTCATTGGAGAAAAGCGTGGCTACCTCTTGATTGCTTTCATTGAATATCACACCGTAAAATATGGAATCTATAATGTTCCCCAATGCTCCCGCAAAGATGAGCGAGACAGCCAAGATGAGTACTTTGGGAGATTTTTTCTTGATGATATCAAACAACCAATAGCCAATACCACCAATGGCAAAAATCCTAAAAACGGTCAAGAAAAGTTTTCCTGCACTATCCGATATGGGTAAGATATCACTAAGCTTTGTTCCCCAAGCGGCACCTTCGTTTTCTATAAATAATATTTTGAACCAGCTGAATACTTCAACCGATTCTTGATACATAAAATGGGTTTTAATATATATTTTGCTCAGTTGGTCAATCACTAAGATGATCGTCACCAGAATCAGGGATTTTTTCAAACTCATTTGCAACAAATAGATTAGGCAAAAATAGCCATATTATTTGGGATTGGTTACTTTGATGTCCCCTTCTATTGAGGTCAATATAAAAGTGGTATTCCCTGTAGGTAAGGGTGCTAAAGTAACCTTGCCATAGGTGCTTTTTGCTTTTACGTCCCCTTCTTCCGTAAGGAGTATGATATTTCCTTTTTGGGTTTTAACTTCAATATTCTCTTTTACTCCATACAATACACAATCTCCATTGCCGAGTACAATTTTAAGCTTTTCGTAGTTGCCCTGTGCATTGACCTTGGTGTTGGTCCCAAGAACGTTCACTTGACTATACTCTGGCACACTTATCTTTAGGGCTATGGAGATAACCTTATGTGCACTTAATTTATCATTGGGATGCCTAAAATTTGGCAAGAAAGAAGCCCCTACCACAATAGTGTTGCCATCTTCCTCTATGTTAATGGCCAAGTCCTTTTTGTACTCCCCTTCTATTTCTGCTTCTACCACAAGTTCTTTTCCGGTGGTAGTTTGAAGCGCTAAGAGATAACAGTTTTCAGTATTAATCTGAACATATTGTTTTTCAGGGTTAATAATGGTTTTTCGCACCAATTTTTGGCAAGCTGCCCACTGTTGGAACGCAAGAAAACAGAATATAGTTAAGAAGTATTTCATGAAAAAAACGCCCTAAGGCGTTTTGTTATTTTTGCATGTTTTTGGCTTCAATGCTCAAGGTAGCATGTGGGACCAGTTTCAAACGTTCTTTATTGATCAACTTACCCGTTACACGGCAAATACCATAGGTTTTGTTTTCAATGCGTAAAAGGGCGTTCTTAAGATCACGGATGAATTTCTCTTGTCTAATGGCCAACTGCGTATTGGCCTCTTTGCTCATGGTCTCAGAACCTTCTTCAAATGCCTTAAAGGTAGGCGATGTATCATCTGTACCATTGTTCCCATCATTCATATAGGCGCTTTTCAACAGCTCTAAATGGTTTTTGGCTTTTTCTATTTTTTCTTCTATCAAAACCTTGAACTCCCCAAGGTCCTTATCCGAATATCTAACTTTTAAATCTTCTGCCATTTTTAATGTTTTTGGATAAACAATTTAGTGTTCACGTCGTCAAAAGCTATTTCCGTGCCTTTGTCCAACTGTTCTTCATATTTTAATTCTGTGGTTAGTGTTTCACTTTTCAGATACTGCTCGTTGTTGGCCACTGCTTTTTCTACCAAGCCGTCCTTTAGAATACTCAAGGCTATCTTATCCGTCACCTCAAAGCCAGAATCTTTTCTAAGGTTCTGGATCCTATTGACCAACTCCCTTGCAATGCCTTCATTTTTAAGGGTCTCATCAATAGTGATATCCAAAGCAACGGTTAAAGGCCCAGAACTCGCAACAAGCCACCCTTCAATATCTTGAGAGGTAATTTCTACATCAGACAACTGTAAAATAATACTTTTATTATCTAATGGCACTGTTAATTCGCCTTCTTGTTCAATTTTTTGGATATCCTCCTTCGCCAAACCATTTATCGCTGCGGATACGGCTTTCATATCTTTCCCAAATTTTGGCCCCAAAACCTTAAAATTAGGTTTGATTTGTTTCACCAAAATGGACGATGCGTCATCCATCAAGTCTATTTGTTTTACATTGACTTCAGATTTGATGAGGTCCGCGACAGCCTCAATAGTATCCCTTTGTTCTTTGTTAAGTACGGGCACCATGATTTTTTGTAAGGGTTGGCGTACCTTGATTTTTTCTTTTTGACGGATGGATAGTACCAAGGATGCTATCTTTTGTGCCGTCTGCATCTTATTTTCCAAACTTGGGTTTACAACCGTTTTGTCATAGGTTGGAAAGTTGGCCAAGTGAACACTTTCTAGATTTTCCTTGCCGGTAGTATTGTCTAAATCTTTATAGAGTCTGTCCGTAAAGAAAGGGGCTATGGGCGCTGCCAACTTTGCCACGGTTTGCAAGCAGGTATAAAGGGTTTGATAGGCGGCAATTTTATCATGCTGATAATCGCCTTTCCAAAAACGTCTTCTACTTAATCGTACATACCAATTACTTAAATTTTCTTGGACAAAATCCGAAATTACCCGTGCGGCCCGTGTTGGCTCGTAGTCCGCATAGGCGACATCCACTTTTTTAATAGCGGTATGTAATTCAGATAATATCCATTGATCCAACTCTGGCCTATCTTCCAATGGTATTTCTGCTTCCGCATAAGTAAAACCATCAATGTTGGCGTATAAGGAAAAGAAAGAATAGGTGTTGTATAGGGTCCCAAAGAACTTTCGTTTGACTTCTATAATGCCATCAATATCAAACTTAAGGTTGTCCCATGGGTTTGCATTGGAAATCATGTACCATCTGGTGGCATCTGCCCCATGTTCCGGTAGGGTGATGAAAGGGTCAACGGCATTACCCAATCTCTTGGACATTTTTTTTCCTTCCTTGTCCAAAACAAGTCCGTTGGACACTACATTTTTATACGAAACCGTATCAAAAACCATGGTTGCAATGGCATGGAGCGTATAGAACCAACCCCGGGTTTGGTCCACCCCTTCCGCAATAAAATCTGCCGGAAAGGTTTTGCCTTCGTCAATCAAATCTTTATTCTCAAAAGGGTAGTGCCACTGGGCGTAGGGCATGGAACCGCTATCAAACCAAACGTCGATGAGGTCCGCTTCCCGTTTCATGGGTTTGCCGGTTGGGGATACCAAAACAATTTGATCTACAATATTTTTGTGGAGATCTATTTTGTCATAGTTGGCCTCACTCATATTACCAACAACAAAGTCGGCAAAAATATCGTGTTCCATTACCCCAGCTTCAACCGCTTTTGCCATTTGGGCCTTTAGTTCCGCTACGGAACCGATCATAAGTTGCTCTTGGCCATCTTCCGTCCTCCATATAGGCAAGGGAATACCCCAATACCTGGAGCGTGATAGGTTCCAATCATTGGCATTGGCCAACCAATTGCCAAAACGGCCTTCACCAGTAGCTTTAGGTTTCCAATTGATGGTTTGGTTCAACGCAAACATACGGTCTTTGACATCCGTTACTTTAATGAACCAAGAATCCAAGGGGTAATAGAGAATGGGTTTGTCCGTACGCCAACAGTTTGGATAACTGTGTACATACTTTTCAACTTTAAACGCCTTGTTCTCTTCTTTTAATTTTATGGCAATTTCAACGTCAATAGATCGTTCGGGGGCTTCACCATCATCGTAATATTCGTTCTTTACATACTTACCGCCAAACTCTTTAAGTTCTGGTCTAAACTTACCTTGCAGGTCTACTAAAGGAACAGGATTGTTGTTCTCATCAAGCACCAGCATGGGGGGAATTTCCGGTTGTGCTTGTTTGGCGACCAAGGCATCATCTGCCCCAAAAGTAGGAGCCGTATGTACGATGCCTGTTCCATCTTCCGTAGTAACAAAATCCCCGGGAATCACCCTAAAAGCGTTTTCCGCATTTTGATAGGGCGAAGCGTAATCAATGAGCTGCTCGTAGCGGATTTCCAATAGCTCTGCACCTTTACATGCTGCAGCTACTAGAAATGGAATTTTCTTATCCCCTTTTTTATAGTTGGAAAGCACTGAGACTTCTTGGGTTTCCTCATATTTCCCACCAAACTGTTTTCCCACCAAATTTTTGGCAAGGATAACATGGATGGGCTCAAAAGTGTATTGATTATAGGTGGCAACCACCACATAGTCTATTTTGGCACCAACGGTCAAGGCCGTATTACTTGGCAACGTCCATGGTGTAGTGGTCCATGCCAAAAGATGTAAATGGTCAAACCTTTTTAAGAACTCTGGTAACGAGCTTTCCACTGCTTTAAATTGTGCAGTGACCGTAGTATCCGTAACATCTTGGTACGTGCCGGGTTGGTTCAACTCGTGGGAGCTAAGGCCTGTTCCTGCTTTAGGGGAGTACGGTTGAATGGTATACCCCTTATAAATGAGCCCTTTGTCATAAATCTGTTTGAGCAGCCACCAAACAGACTCCATGTATTTGGATTTATAGGTGATGTAAGGGTCGTCCATATCTACCCAATAGCCTACTTTTTCGGTCATTTCGTTCCAAACGTCCGTGTAGCGCATCACTGCTTTTTTGCAGGCCGCATTGTATTCTTCTACCGTAATTTTGGTGCCTATATCTTCTTTGGTAATCCCCAATTCCTTTTCTACCCCAAGTTCTATGGGCAAACCGTGGGTATCCCAACCTGCTTTGCGTTTTACTTGATAGCCTTTCATGGTTTTATACCTAGGAAAAATATCCTTTATGGTTCGTGCCATGACATGGTGTATGCCCGGCATTCCGTTTGCAGACGGGGGGCCTTCATAGAAAACATAAGGCTCTTTGCCTTCCCTAGAAGAAATGCTCTTTTCAAAGATGTTGTTTTCCTTCCAATAGGCCAGAATTTCATCGGCTACTTTTGGTAGGTCCAATCCGCTATACTCTGCAAACTTCATAAGGCTTTCATTCTGGATTTACAAGTTTGCAAAAATAAAAATTTACACCGAATTAGGTAGTATTCAGTGACCTAAATGAAAAGCGAGTGTCTTATTTTTTACAAATACGTCTAAAAACGATTTTTAAACGTATATCTTTTCAACAAACATAAAACCTAGTAAAATGAAAAAAGTAGTACTGGCCATTTTGGCACTGGTAATCACAACATCCACATTAACATCTTGTAAGGAAGCCGCGAAGAAAGCGGAAGACGCTGCAGAGGCAACTGAAAATGCAATGGAGGAGGCAGGTGAAGACCTTAAAGAAGCAGGAGAAGAGGCCATGGACAAAGCCAAAGAAATGGGTGATGATATGAAAGAAACAGGTGAAAAAGCAATGGATAGCATTAAAGCAGCCGGAGAAGGTGCTATGGATAAAGCCAAAGAAATGGGCGACGATGCCATGGACAAAGCCAAAGAAATGGGTGACGATGCCATGGATAAGGCGAAGGAGATGGGCGACGATGCCAAAGATGCTATGGACAAAGCAGGTGACGATATGAAAAAGAAAGCGAATGAAATGGCCAAAAAAGCTGAAGAAGCTACAAAGGATCATTAGATTTTTGCCCAAAAAACTTGGAAAAACCCGGCCATGGCCGGGTTTTTTTCTTTGAACTCATTTAAATTTTTTGGATGGAAACCAAAACCATATAGTTTTTGTCCTGTTGTCCCAAAAACTATGGGGTTGAGTTGCTCCCGTCTTGTTGCGAAGCAGGTATCGGTGCTACGGTCTAAAAACGATAATCCAAACTTAAAATAAGGTTGGCGCCCGGTGCCGAAATACCGGAGGAATACGTGCGGTACAGTTGGTCGGTGATATTTTCAAGAATCACACTAGTGGTTAGGGCATTGGAAATTTGGTATTGTGACCTTAAATTCAACGTATACCAAGAAGGGGAAAAGGGATTGCCATTTTCATCCAAGGCGTATTGAAAGGTTTTGCTTCGCTCGGACAAGGCCAAATCGTCAAAAGCGATTTCTCCATTGTAGTTAAGAAAAAAATCGGCCGTAAATCGTTGGTTTTTGTATACGATATGGGCATCTGCAAAGGTAGGGGCGGCATGCCTTGCGCCAGATTCCACGCCACTTTTATCCTCTTCTATCCCTTCTGTTATGGTAAGGTTTCCAGTAAAGGACCAGTTGTCGTTAAAAAAAGCTTGCAAGCCAAATTCAAACCCATAGACGTAGGCACGGGCGGCATTTTGTATGGCTTGGACATTACTGGGTTCGCCATTGAATTCAATCTCCCTTTCCCCATTGAACTCAAAGTCCCGCCGTACTAGAGCATCTACCAGAAAAGTATAGTATGCGGCGCCTTTTAGGACCAGTTTGTCATTAAAGTTCTTTTGGATACCTACTTCAAAATTATAGGCATATTCCGGTTCCAAATCGGGGTTGGGTACTACTACGGAACCCGGTTCAGAGTCGAATACCTTGCCAATATCATCAATATTGGGTGCCCTAAACGCAGTAGAACCATTGGCCGTAACCTGCAAGTTTTCCTTAGGAAACCAGCTTACGCCAATACTGCCTGTCAACGCCCCGGTAATGAGGTCCGCTTCATCAAACGGAAATGCAAAAAAAGTATCGTCAAACTGGGCATCGACCCAAACTTGACTGTATCGCAAGCCCGATAATACACTAAGGTTGGGCTTAATTTGATATTCTGAATTGATATACCCTGCAAAAGTCTGCCATGTAGAACCGTCCGGATGTCGTGATTGCGCACCCACCGTCTCATTGGTCAGGATATCTCTATCCGTACCAACAGACCCTACTTTATTAAAAATGTATTCCGCCCCATAATAGAGCTGTAACCCGCCTATTTTTTTGTTTTCAAAATCCAGGTTTAAGGACAGTGCATCCACTTTTTCTTCCGTTCTATTAAGAATAGGGTCTTGAAAGTCCCTAACATTTCTACTTTCTTCGAAGAATTGGTAGGCGGCCGTAAGTTTTACCCCATCATAGAATTTGTTATTTCCTTTTTTGGTGACCTGAAAGTTGGTCATAAACCATTCTTGTGGCCCATAAAACCATTCTGCAGATCGAAGTCCATCACCACTGTCATTGGGGCGTATGAGACGATCATACCTTCCATAATCCGAAGTTGTGGAGTAGTACAACCCCAAATCGTAATTCCATTTGTTGTTGGGGCGATATCTAAATTTTTGGAGCAGATTGATCTGGTCATAGCCAGAACCTACTTGTATTTCCGGATTGGGATTGGTCACCAATACATCCTGTCCATTTTGGCGTTCCACAAAATTTGGGCGTAGAAAGCGGGCTCTCCCATTGGTGCCCGCCCGTAAATCACCAAAGCTGTTATATGTAACACTGGTAAACGAGGCCCAGTTTTTGTGCCCCAAATTAAAATCTGCATGCACCGTGTTCTCATTATTTGCCGTTGAAAAACGATATCCCGCCCTACCGGAAAAGCTAAGGCTATCCGTATAGGAAAACCTAGGGTCTTTAGTGAAAAAATTCATAACGCCCCCAATAGCGTCACTCCCATAGATGACGGAACCAGGACCAAAGATGACCTCTGTATTTTTAATGGTGAACGGATCTATGGAAATTACGTTTTGTACATTACCCCCCCTAAAAATGGCGTTGTTCATACGTACGCCATCAACGGAGAGTAAAACCCTATTGGTAGCAAACCCCCGGATTAATGGGCTGCCGCCCCCTAATTGGCTTTTTTGTACAAAAACCTTTCCGCTGTTCTGCAATAAATCCGCAGCGGTCTGCGGATTATTAAAAGCAATGCTTTTTGCATCTATGGAGGCAATTTTTTGCGGAATGTCCTTGCGTTGCTGTTCCCATTTGGATACGGACATGACCACTTCTTCCAACTGCTCCGCCTTTAATTTCAAAAAAACACGATTGCCTTTTTTTGAAAGTTGTGGCTTATTGGTTTGAAACTGCTCATAGCTAAGATGTTTAAAATAAATACGTTCGTCCCCATTAAAAATGGTCAGATTGCACATACCGTCAAAATCGGTTACCACCGTTTTGGATTTATCTTTATTGTAGACGGCGACATTGACCACCGGGTTGCCAGAATCTACATCCAATACGGTTACTTGTTGGGCGTATATGGAAGCGGTGATGAATAAAAAAAAGATAAGCCAAACTATCCTACGCATACTAATCAAACACTGCATTTAAAACTGCCAAAGATTTGGGTTTTCTAAAGCCGTGCAAATGTAGTTCAAAATAGAGAATCAAGGTTTTCACCAGGGATTCGCGCTGCGCTTTAGGTACTCTTATTCCCAATAGTGTATCAAAATTTATGCCTAAAAACTTTTTAAAGTACTCCAAGGTATCATTTTCCAATACTGGGTTTAATGAAGGGCGTTCTATAAATTGGCCTTCCAAGAGGTCAAAATAGGCTTCTGTTCCCTTTGGAGATTCTGGATAAAAGCCAAGATATTGGCATAGGTTTAAAAGAAAAAGAATATGGAAATTGGCAATCGCCTCATTATTGTCCAGCCATAGCAAGGCATGCTCTAAATATGCGTAGAGATTTTTATTCTCTTCTTGTTCTTGAATACTGTTTACCAGCATTTCCGCTAGAAAAAGCACCAAACTATTTTTTACAATATCTGCATGGATGGTTTTATAGGGATGGCGTACTTTAACCTCTTTCATACGCTCCAAGGTGCCTTTGTTCTTATGAACTGCGGTAATTTCCAGTTGGGTTAACGGTTGAAAATAAGCTGCTTTTAATTTACCTTTTTTAGAGGATAGAACCCCTTTGAGCAGGTATGATTTTAATCCGTCCGAAGCGGTAAAGGCCTTAACGATTAAGCTGCTGTCCCCATATTTTAAGGCAGATAGGACAATGGCGTTGGTGGTGACTTGCATAATGCAAAGGTAGGAACCTGTGTCCTGTTATTCTCAATGGGTTACGTACTATTCCTATACGGGTTTAAACACCCGTATAGGCATAACACCAGTTGTATCCGCAGGGAAAATGGGGGTTGCATGTTTGGTATTCGGCACTGCAATTGGCATTTTAAATACCGGGTCAGTTTTGGTTTCTTGTAGTTCCAAACCTGGAAATTCAGATAGTAATGAGGACTCTGGGTCAAAATATAGTTTGTCCGGGATTATGGTCCTCTTTTTAGGAGGGTTAAAATTTAGTTGGGGATTGGGCTTTTGTTGGTATCCCAACAAAAAGGGTAAAAGGACTAAGGCAATGGGCAATAGATTTTTCATAAACTTGAATGGTTCCCTAAAAAAACAAAAAGTGCAAATGCAAGCCCATAGGGGCATACAAGTGCACTTTTATGACATAGGGAGATTATGAAATTTAAATCACCCCTTGGGCTAGCATGGCATCCGCCACTTTTACAAAACCGGCAATATTTGCCCCTTTTACATAGTTGCAATAGCCGTTTTCTTCTTTTCCATATTCGATACAGGAATCGTGGATGTCTTCCATAATTCCTTTTAAGCGGTCGTCCACTTCTTCTCGCGTCCAACTGATACGGAGCGAGTTTTGCGACATTTCCAATCCAGAAGTGGCAACACCGCCTGCATTGGATGCTTTTCCGGGGGCAAAGAGTAGTTGCGCCTCATGGAACGCATGGATAGCTTCTGGTGTTGAGGGCATGTTGGCCCCTTCGGCAACGGCAACACAACCATTGTCGATCAAAGTTTTGGCATCATTGCCATCCAATTCGTTCTGTGTGGCGCAAGGTAAGGCTACATCACAAGGAACTTCCCAAGGGGTTCTTCCTTTGTGGTAGGTAGCGGAAGGATATTTGCCCACATATTCTGAAATACGCCCACGACGGTTATTTTTAAGATCCATGACAAAAGCCAGTTTTTCTTCGTTTACACCGTCTTTATCATAAATATACCCACCGGAATCCGATAGGGTCAATACTTTTCCTCCTAGGTGCAATACTTTTTCCGCGGCATACTGCGCAACATTACCCGACCCAGAAATGACGACGTTTTTACCTTTAAAGGAATCGTTTTTAGTCTTTAGCATGCTATCTGCAAAGTATACGGTTCCGTATCCGGTAGCTTCCGGTCTAATTAAGGAACCACCCCAAGAGCGGCCTTTCCCGGTCAATACCCCGGTAAACTCGTTCCGTATTTTTTTGTACATACCAAAAAGGAAGCCAATTTCCCTGGCACCGACCCCAATATCCCCTGCTGGCACATCGGTATTTGGTCCAATATGCCGGTTTAATTCCAGCATGAACGCATGGCAAAAACGCATGACCTCATCGTCTGACTTTCCTTTGGGGTTAAAATCGGATCCACCTTTACCGCCACCCATGGGCAATGTGGTCAAACTGTTTTTGAATACCTGCTCAAAAGCCAGGAATTTAAGAACACTGGCATTTACCGTTGGATGAAAACGCAATCCCCCTTTATAGGGTCCAATAGCAGAATTCATTTGGATACGGTAGCCCCGGTTCACATGGATCTCCCCATCATCATCTACCCATGCAACCCTAAAGGAAAGTAACCGCTCCGGTTCTACCATACGCAAGAGAATGTTCTTACCGTTGTAAATTTCATGTTTTGCAATGTACGGGATCACCGTCTCGGCCACCTCTTGTACCGCTTGTATGAATTCTGGTTCATGACCGTTTCTGGTCCGTACCTCATCCATAAACGCTTTAATTTTTTGTTCCATAAAGGATTGCTAATTTGTTAAACACGACCCTTTAAAAAGGGCTTATTTTATTGATTATGAAATATAACGGCAAAATTATGCAAATAGCATAATTAGACCCTTCAATTGTTACAAATATTTCAAAAAAAAATCAGCCGATGGCGTTTTCTAAATCGGCGATGAGATCATCCACATCTTCGATACCAACGCTAAGGCGAATCAAAGCATCAACCACACCACTTTTTTCCCGTTCTTCTTTGGGGATACTGGCATGGGTCATACTTGCCGGATGTCCCGCTAAACTTTCTACGCCCCCCAAAGACTCTGCCAAGGTGAATATTTGAAGTTTTTCAACAATTTTTATGGCGTCTTCATAACTACTCCCATGGGGCACAAAGGAGATCATGCCACCAAAGTCGTCCATTTGTGCTTTGGCGATATCATGATTGGGGTGGTCTTCCAAACCGGGCCAATAGACCTTTCCAATTTTGGGATGATCGGTCAAATATGCTGCAATAGCTTTTCCATTTTCGCAGTGGCGTTGCATGCGCACATGCAAAGTTTTAATTCCTCTAAGGGTTAAAAAACTGTCCATGGGTCCGCAAACGGCACCACTGGCATTTTGTATAAAGTAAAGCTTGTCCGCAAGATCCTTATCCTTTACGATCAAGGCACCCACAACAACATCACTGTGTCCGCCCAGATACTTGGTTGCGGAGTGCATAACAATATCGGCACCTAGATCCAAAGGTCTTTGCAAATAGGGCGTGGCAAAGGTATTGTCCACCGCCAGTAAAAGTTGGTGCTTTTTGGCAAGTAGGGAGACGGCCTTGATATCAATGATATTCATCATGGGATTGGTAGGGGTTTCTACCCAAATCAATTTGGTGTTCCCGTTGACTTTTTTAGCAATCTGTTCTACATCTTGCATACCAATAAAATGGAACGTGATCCCGTATTTTTCAAATACTTGTTTGAACAAGCGGTAGCTCCCCCCATAGAGGTCGTTGGTAGAGATCACCTCATCACCCGGGTTCAACAGTTTGATAACGGCATCAATAGCGGCCAAACCACTACCAAAAGCTAACCCATACTTCCCGTTCTCTATACTGGCCAGGGAATTCTCCAAAGCCGTTCGGGTTGGATTGGCACTTCTACTGTATTCAAATCCCTTATGCCCCCCTGGCGTGGATTGCGCATAAGTAGAGGTTTGGTAAATAGGGGGCATGACCGCACCGTATGCGGCATCTGGTTCTTGCCCTCCATGGATGGTTTTACTATTGAATTTTAAGTCTTGTTTCGCCATTGTCTTGAATTATATACACAAATGTAGAGTTAACTTTTAGAGTAATCTACGAAAGCCTATTTTTGAAAAAAAATCTGTCTTGAGATATCCCTTGTGTTTCCTGTTGTTGCTTCTGTTTGTGCTTGGTTGTCAAACCGATTCAAAACTTACAATGGAAACGCACTCCCTTAACACACCAAAATGTGGTGATTGCGCCCATTTTAAAATTAAACTTCCATACGCCTTAGACGAGCTTAAGATTGCAAAAACCATAAATAAGGCAATAGCGGAGGAGGTTATCTATACCTTACAATTTAGTGACGCGGATGCCGTAAGTACGGCAGAGGAGGCAGCAAGTTCCTTTAACACAAGTTACCAGAAAATGGTAAAGGAATACGGTACTTTTGAAGAACCGTGGAGTGCCAATATCAATGGTATGGTCACATTTGAAGATAAAAGAATGGTTACCATTGCCCTAGAGTCTACCTTATATACAGGTGGTGCCCACGGATATTTCTCTAAGGTATTTTTGAATTTTGATAAGAAAAAGGCCAAAGAACTGGAAGTCTATGAGCTTTTTAACGATATGCAAGGGTTTATTGCCCTTGCAGAAGAAAAGTTTAGGGGTCACTACCAAATACCGAAGGAAGGAAACATCAATACTACCGGATTTATGTTTCCTAACGATAGTTTTGAACTGCCCAAAGCTTTTGGGCTTACGGCAGAAGGCCTGCAATTGCACTACAATCCCTATGACGTTTCTTCCTATGCAGATGGTCCCTTGGTCCTTACCATTCCCTATGCCGCGGTAAATCCTTTTTTAAAAGAAGCGTACCGTATACTGGACTAGCTCTTTACCGCTCTGGCCAATGCCATAATGCTTCCTAAATGAAGCCCTTCATGAAACACATTAAAGGCTATGGCATCCTCTACGGAATTCAATGGTACTTTTGGAGTAGTCATATAACTCTTGAATTCTTTGAATATGTCTTTTTGATAGTCTGCCTTGGTCTTTTCCGGAAGTGAAAAAAGTAGACCTTTGATTTCTTCAATTTCCGTTTCTCCGGGATTTTCCGTTGGAAAACTCCCTTTCTGATATTTCTGCACCAAATCCCCAGAAATGTTAAGGGGTAGCCCACTTAAACCATACACCAGTTTTTGTTCCGTAACCACTACATGGGCAATATTCCACCAGATATTATTGTTGAACCCTTTGGGAATGGTAAATAGCGCATCTGAATCTGTGTTTTTTAAAAAGTGACCTAATACTTTCCTGTTTTGTTGGATAATGGTAAAAAGGTTTTCCATAGAATGGTTCTTGAATAGCGAAAAACATATCTAGTATTCTAGATATATCAATATTATTTATATCTTTGCGAGGTGAAGATAGTGGAAATAAGTAAAATTTTAGCCAATCAGACCAGGGTGGATATTCTTAAATGGTTGAAAAATCCGGAGGATAATTTTCCTCCCCACCAAGATATTGACCATTTTAATGATGGCGTATGTGTAGGGTACATACAGGACAAGGCAGGATTGTCCCAGTCCACTATTTCCACTTACTTGAACGCCATGCAGCATGTAAAATTGGTAATTCCAACACGGCATGGAAAATGGACCTATTACAAAAGAAATGAAGAAGTAATCACCAATTATTTAGAAGGGTTACAAAAGGAATTGTAATTTTTTAAATCATCATATCTACAAATAGCGAAATATAAAAATGAAATCAAAAACGGTAATAACATGTTGTTCCGAGTCCTATGATCAAAAGCGGTACGCCCTGCAAAGGTTTTTTGATTGGGTGTTAAAACAGAACATAGCGGGAGCGGAGTACATGTCAAAGACAAAATGAACATTATGAAAACAATTGGATTAATTGGAGGAATGAGTTGGGAATCTTCCAAAGTGTACTATGAGTACATCAACAGATTAACACAGCAGAAGCTTGGTGGATCCCATTCTGCCAAAAGCATCATGACCTCCCTTGATTATCAAGAGATCGAGCACTTGAGTTTTGAAGGCAACTGGGACGCAATAGGTAAACTTATGGCAAGTCACGCCCGCAAATTGGAGCTCGCTGGGGCAGAGCTTATCTTGCTTTGCTCCAATACCATTCATCTAGTACACGAAAATATTACCAAGGTTACCACAATACCTTTTTTGCACATTGCAGATGTAACCGGGCTTGCCGTACAACAAAGAAATGTAAAAAAGGTTGCCTTGTTAGGCACCAAATTTACCATGGAAAAGGATTTCTACAAGGAAATTTTAGAGAAGGAATATGGTTTAGAAGTGGTAGTCCCGGACCTAGACGGTAGAAATACGGTCCATGATATTATCTATAATGAACTGGTAAAGGGGATCATCAACAAAGAATCAAAACAAAAGCTGGTCGCGTTATGCAACGAACTGCTGGACATGGGAGCGGAAGGAATCATCCTGGGCTGTACGGAATTACCTTTATTGATTGCTGAAGGTGATGTACAAGCCCCTACCTTTAATACAACACATATTCATGCGTTGCAAGCCGTAAATTTTGCGCTGGATACTTTAAAAATGGTGAACAAATGAGGATAGTATTGATAGGAGGAAACGGAACCATTGGAAAGACCGTGGCCGCTGGTTTTAAAGAAGGTCATGAACTGATCATAGCTGGCAGGACAACTGGCGATATTACGGTAGATATCACGAATTCCAACACGATCGAAACGATGTTTTCCAACTTGGGGAAAGTGGATGCCATTGTTGGTATCGCGGGTGAAGCCAAATGGGGCAAATTCAATGAGCTAAGCGAAGAGGATTTTTATTTTGGACTTAAAAGTAAATTAATGGGGCAGGTAAATCTGGTTCGCCATGGATTAAAGCATCTTAATCCTCATGGTTCCATTACATTGACTTCGGGAATCTTAGCAGACGATCCGGTAATTAAAACGACAAGTGCTGCTATGGTGAACGGTGCAATTCATAGTTTTGTAAAAGCAGCGGCATTGGAGATGGAGGATGGAAAACGGATAAATGTAGTTTCCGCCGGAACGGTTGTAGATGCTTATGAAAAATACCAGGCATATTTTCCTGGGCACCTTCCGGTTTCTATGGAAAAAGTTGTCGCAGGCTATCAAAGAAGTATTCTTGGAAAAGATAATGGAAGCGTAATTAGGATTTATAATTAAACAACAGAAACCAAAGTAGACCTATGAAAACAATATTTCACTTGGAAACATGCAAAACCTGCCAAAAAATTTTAAAGGAACTGGAACCTTTGGATGGTGTGGAGCTTAGGGAAATCAAATCCAAGGGGATAACCCCAGAAGAATTGGAAGCCATGCGTGCATTGGCTAACAGTTATGAGGACCTGTTCAGTAGAAGGGCCATGCTTTTTCGCCAACGTGGATTGAACACACAAGAATTGGGAGAGGAAGATTATAAAAACCTAATTCTGGAGCATTACACCTTTTTAAAGCGTCCTGTAGCCGTGGTAAACGATCAGATTTTTATTGGTAATGCCAAAAAGCAGGTAGAAGGTGCAAAAGTGGCCTTACATTCATGAACAAAAGAATCCTTGCGCTATTGGCGGCACTTGGTGCTACCACAATTTATGGCTTAAACCATACTATTGCCAAAGGTGTAATGCCGGTCTACGTAAAGCCTTTTGGATTTATTTTTCTAAGGGTTATTGGGGCAACGGCCCTTTTTTGGGGTATTTCCTTTTTTGGCCCTAAAGAGCATATTGAGAAAAAGGACTGGGGCAGACTAGTGCTTGCAGCGGTTTTGGGAATGGCCATTAATATGCTTTCCTTTTTTAAGGGATTGGAGCTTTCCACGCCAATCAACAGTGCCGTGCTAATTACCATAAGCCCTATTATTGTTGTCCTCCTTTCCGCATTTATCCTAAAGGAAAAAATAAGCCGGAAAAAAGGTTTTGGTATCGCCTTGGGTTTTGTGGGTGCACTAACCTTGGTTTTATTTGGGGCGGAGTTACGGCAAGATGCCCCCAACATTCCATTGGGAAACTTGTTATTTATTGTGAATGCCGTGGCCTACGCCAGCTACTTGATCGTGGCCAAGAAATTGGTGGAAAAGTACCATCCTTTTACATTGATGAAGTGGTTGTTTACAATTGCCATTGTCATCAACCTCCCTATTACCTTCCCAGAATTTTTAGAGATACAATGGCATAGCATGCCCCTTTGGGTCTATGGTTCCATTGCCTTTGTGGTAGTATGCACCACTTTTTTGACCTATCTGTTCAATATTTTTGCCATGACGGAACTTAAGGCATCAACGGTAGGGGCATTCATTTATCTACAACCGCTGTTTGGCATTGGGTTTGCACTTTCCTCAGGCAAAGACAGTCTTGGCTTGGTCCAAGTAATAGCAACGGTTTTGGTGCTTTTGGGGGTGTATTTGGCCAGTACAAGGGGAAAGACGTAGGTATAACCCGCTACTTTTCTTGGTGCAGTAATTGCCAGACATGAAAACCATTGCTTATTTTTATAAGGTAGGTTTAATGATAAATTAGGTATTGGGGAATAAACGCAAACTGTTTAGGAGAATTTGGTTTAGTCTGGTTGCTGTATTTTTTACCTGGCAATGCACCACATACCAATCTCGGAATTTACCGGCGAATACTTTTGATGATGATGCCGTAGTTTCGGTAGAAACAACGAAAATGAAAATTACATTTTCGCCAAAACACTCCAAAAACCAAAACGAGATTATTTTTTTTCAAGGCGGTTTGGCCGATCCAAAGGCATATGCCCCACTTTGCCGTAAGATTGCGGCGCAAGGTTTTACCTGTCACCTTATTAAAATGGATTGGCGAATGCCCGTTTGGGGGTATAATGAAATAAAGGGGATTTTTAACTTGGATACCGGAAAATATATTCTAGGCGGGCACTCCCAAGGAGCAAAAATGGCGGCACAGTTCGTATTTGAAAATCCAAAATTGATGCAAGGGCTTTTTCTGTTGGGAACGTCCCACCCAAGGGATTTTGACCTATCCAATAGTACATTGCCCACCGTCAAAATTTATGCGGAACTGGATGGGTTGGCAAGTGTTGCTGAAGTCATGGAAAACAAGGATAAACTACCAAAAAATACGAGTTTGATACCATTGAAAGGAGGAAATCACTCTCAATTTGGATATTTGGGAACCTTGTTGACGGATAAAACCGCTCAAATTGATCTGTACGAACAACAGGCTTTTACGTTAGATGTCTTGATTTCTTTTTTTTATGAAATAGAAAAGTAAAGATGTGTTCAATTATTAAAAAGACGCAACAAAGCATATTTAAAAAAATACAATGATACCAGGTACCCATAACGCCCTTGCAGACCCCAGAAACGATAACGTAAAAATCTTTATCAATGGTGAATTGTTCGCAAGGGATGAAGCCAAAATCTCGGTATTTGATAGCGGTTATCTGGTGGGTGATGGGGTTTGGGAAGCCTTTCGCTTGCATGAAGGGGTACTCGTATTTTTGGACCTACATTTGGATCGCTTATGGCAAGGTGCGGCCTCCATTGGAATGGCATTGCCTTTCACCCGTGATGAACTCATTGAAAACATATGGCAAACCATACGTGCCAATGCTATGCAGGACCATGTGCATGTACGCGTTATGATTACCCGGGGCATTAAAAAAACACCGTCCCAAGATCCGCGGCTTACCATATCTGGACCAAATGTGGTGATTATTGCGGAGCACAAGATAGCATCACCAGAAACCAAGGAAAAAGGGATTTCTTTATTTACCAGTACCATAAGAAGGGGCTCCCCGGATTATTTGGATCCCCGTTTAAATTGCCACAGCAAACTGCACGAAGTACAGGCTTTGGTCCAAGCCTTGGAAGCTGGAGCCGATGAAGCATTAATGTTGGATATACACGGTTTTGTGGCCACCTGTAACGCCACCAACTTTTTTATGGTAAAAAATGGAGAGGTTTGGACGTCCACGGGGCAATACTGTATGAACGGCATAACACGGGGAAACGTAATATTGGTCTGTGAGAGGCATGGAATTCCCTGCAAACAAAAGAATTTTTCCCTTTATGATGTTTATGGTGCGGATGAAGCTTTTGCCACCGGGACCTTTGGCGGGTTGACACCCGTTATTAAGGTAGATGGAAGAACCATTGGAGATGGGCATTTTGGCCCAATGACCAGAAAGTTGGACCGTTTATACCAAGACCTTATTAAAGAAGAAACCGATAAAAACCGCAAATGAAGAGCGACGCTACAAAACGCATTTGTCTGTGGTCTGGTCCCAGAAACGTCTCAACCGCCTTGATGTATTCTTTTGCACAACGCAAGGACACCCAAGTTTTTGATGAACCGCTCTATGCCCATTATCTAAGGAATACCCAAGCAAAAACCTACCATCCTGGTGCTGATACTATACTGGCTTCCATGGAAAATGATGGGGATAAGGTGGTTCAAATGATGATGGGCCCGCATGATCGACCCGTGGTGTTCTTTAAGAACATGACGCACCATCTTTTGGATGTTGATCGGTCTTTTCTAAAAAACGTAACCAATATAATGCTTACCAGAGATCCCGTTGAAATGCTACCCTCCTTTGCTGAGGTCATTGAAAATCCCACCATGGAAGATGTGGGGTACGAACGTCATACGGAATTGGT
>CALGQU010000016.1 GCA_937959125.1 uncultured Croceitalea sp. | reverse complement strand
TCTAAAGCAATAAGTTTAGGAATGGAACGTGCCCCATTGGTCAAAAACTCATCCATGAGTTCCAAGTTTTCATCCCGAAGTACAATTTTAAAGTCTAGATTGTCACTTAATTGGGCCAATTTGTTCATGACGGGCAAACTTGGGGAAGCATCACCGCACCAACTCTCCGTAATAGCAAGCCAAGTTACCTTAGTACCCAATTCTTCCACCTTTGCAACATGCTCCCCAGTCAGTTTTAGTGTTTTGTCCCACCTTCTCATACGTCTATCGTTCAGTTGGGTATAATTGGCCAAGGCTTCCGTTTTATTTGGTCCGGTATTAGAACCTTCTTCTGCCAATGCTGACACCAAGGCTATATATTCTGCATAGCTCATCGCCTTTTTTAACGATGCCGCAATGATTTCTTTTTGTTCTTGTGTTGTATTGTTTTCTATCTCGTTCATGATTATCCTTCGTTAGAATGCAAAGCTAAAGTCGTTCTTGGCCCTAAAACCTGACATGCATCATCCCATTTAAAGCAACAAGGATCAACCCACATAAACCCCTATAGTTTTTGGACAACTAATTGTCTTGCGAAAAACGCTCAAGCCTTAGGGACTTCATCTGTTTAAATGGAACGTTTTTTGATCATCCCGCCCCTGGTATCATTGATTCTATGCATGACCACAAAGGCCTTAGGGTCAATTTTGGAGATTTCAATATTCAATTTTCGGATTTCCAAGCGGGTAATCACCGTGAAAATTACGTCGTGGTCCTTGGTAGTTCCACGGGTTCCGTACCCTCCACTTGCTTTGTACACCGTTAGTCCCCTGCCCATCTTTTGGGTAATCATGAGCCGTATTTCCTCATTGGCATTGGATATAATGGTCACCCCCGTATATTCCTCTATCCCTTCTATGACAAAATCCAAGGTTTTGGAGGCCGCTAAATAGGTTAACATGGAATATAAGGCCGTCTCTATGGAAAGTAAGTAGGCAGCAGCAATAAAAACCAGAATATTGATTAGAATGATAATATCTCCAATGGTGGTTCCCAATTTTCTACTTAGAAAAATGGCCAGCACTTCCGTACCATCCAAGACACTCCCACCCCTTATGGAAAGCCCGATACCAGCACCAAGAAAGAATCCCCCAAAAACGGCAACCAATAATTTATCTTGGGTAACTTCTGGAAAATTCACAAAGGCCAATACCATAGAAAGCCCTAGAATGGCCACCGTAGTCTTTATGGCAAAAACTTTACCAATAACTTTATAGGCCAAAATCATAAAAGGGATATTGACCAGAATGATCAACACGTACAGGGGCAGTGACGATATGGAAGTCAATAAAAGGGAAATCCCCGTGGCACCGCCGTCTATAAAACTATTGGGTAACAAAAAACTCTCTAAACCAAAAGCGGCCGTAACTATGCCTAAAACAATAAAGAAAGTATCTTTTACTAAAGTCTTTCGCGTACTACTTGTTTTCGTTTCCAATAGGTTTTATTTAGTAGTGAACTACAAATTCTCTGGGTTTATGGCCAAACTCTGGAACAGCTTTGCCTTGGCCGAAAGGTATTTTTTTTGGACCTCGTTCTGTTTTAATTCGGAATCTATAAGCTTGCTCTCCCGACTATTGATCAAAAACAAGGAACTTTCCCCAAAGCTGAACTTCCGTTCTTCCGCCGCCAACAGGGTATTGTAATCCCTAACAATATTAAAGATCAACTCATTTTGCACCACGTAGGAATCCAGCTCCCCATAAATGGCCAAAACCTTGTTCTTGATTTCTACCTGTGCATTGTCGCGCTCAAACTGGGCATCCCGTAACTTAAACTTTGCCAACCGTAAATCCCCACGTTCCTTGCGCAAAAAGAGTGGGAAGAAAAAATTGAACCCTCCTTTAAACTCTTGGGTATTAAAGGAATTAAAGGATTCCGAGGCCTCGGTTAAAAAATTATATTCAAAATCAATTTTAGGCAATAGCTTATTGGTCTTTAGTCTTTTATCTACCTTTAGGCCGTCTATTTTATAGTTAAGGGATCTTAGTTTAGGGTGGTTCTCCATGACGAAACTGTCCAAAGGTTTTCCCATGATTTCCAAACTTTGATCGATGTCTTCCGCAGGAAAATAATCCGGGACCACATTGGGTTGCAACTCCACGGGTACATCATCCAACCATAAAAAATTGGATAGCTTTAAGGATTTCTTCAACAATTTTACGTTCGCCTGTTCCAAGCTCAACGCTCTATTCTGGACCGCTATTTTTGCTTCTACGGTATCAATGATGGCACGTTCCCCTAGCAGCGCACTCCTTTTGACACCTTGGAACCGGACTTCGGCATTGTTTAAGAACCGCTCGAATATGGCAGCATCCTTGTGTGCCCGCAACCACTCAAAATAGGCAATGGAGGCATCGAACAAGATTTGGTTAACCAATAAATCTTGATCTGCTTTGGCCTGCTCCCTAAAGAATTTTGCTTTTCTAAGGGTAGCCATACGCTCATTGATCCAAAAACCGCGCGCTACGGATAATTTTACCCCGGCACTGAACAGTCCTTCCTCCGGAAAGGTTTCATCTAAATTGATAAACTCCCCCTCTGCCTGCTCAAAACCTGCTTTGAACTCCAGTCCGTAATAGGTAGGTATTTTAAAAGTGGCATTGAGCCTGTCCCAGTATTGCAAGCCTTTAAAGTCCTTGCGGTCATAGGCCGCCTCCAGTTTTGGGTCAAAACCCCCTCTTGCCTTAAGCAGTTGGGCCTGACCTACGGAAAGTGTCAATTGGGCTTGCTTGGCTATGGGATGGTGTTTTTTTACATACCCTAAATACTCGTTAAAACCAAGCACCAAGGAATCTTGTTGGCCACGGGCAAAGACCGCCATAACCAAGGCAAGTACAACAAAGAACTTTTTCATCATTTACTTCTTTTGGTTTTGGCACCGTTGGAATCTGGTTGGTAATAATTTGGGGGGAAGCCATTGAGTTGCCGCCAAAGCTCGAACCAAATGGGCACATCCTCCAACAATGCTATGGTACTGGCACCAGAACCTACCCTAATGTCCGTTGGCCAAGGATGGTCCTGCGGATCCGGGGCCAAAAGAATGCGGTATTTTCCATTATCACTGATAAAGGTCTCAATGGCCACTACGGTACCACCATAGGTCCCGTAAGAGACATTGGGCCATCCACTAAAAATAATGGCCGGCCAGCCATCAAACTGTATCCGTACTTTTTCGCCTAGATGTAATAAAGGAAGGTCTATGGGCTCTACATAGGTCTCTACCGCCATATCGTATTTTGCCGGCATAATACCTACCAAACGATCGCCTTCCTTAAAGGTTTCCCCAAGTCCCCCTTGGATAGCCCTATTGATGTACCCGCTTTGTGGCGCTTTTATATAATACATGTCATTACGAATGGAATAATTGGTAAATTGATTTTCCAGCTTGGTAACCTGTGCCTCAGAGTCAAACTGGCTGGACTGCGCCGTAAACATATCGCTACGGGCCTTGGAAATCTTATCCGTATATTCCGCTTGTACTCGTGTAATTTCTACTTGGGCGTTGATCACATTGTTCTTGCTTGCCAAAAGCTTGTTCTCTTGGGAAATCAGCTTGGCCTGTGTTTCCTGAAGCTTCAATCGCTTTTCCTCCACATCGGTAACGGCCTTTAAACCCTCGGATTCCAGTTGCGAAGTACGATCAAATTGCCGTTGTGCGATTAAAATATTGGTTTTTGCCGCTTCCAGATCAATACTATCGCTCTGTACTTTTAGCTTGGACTGTAGCAACTTGTTTCTTGCTTGCTCCAATTTTAACGATCTTTCCGTGGCAAGCGCCCCTATTTGGGTATTGAGGGCCTTCACCTTCTCTTGATACGAGGTTACGGACATTTCCTTGGCCTTGATCTGTTGTCCGGTACGGGCCACTAAATCTGGGTCAAAATATTCGTTCTTGATTTCCGAGATATGTAAGATGGTATCGCCCTTTTCCACAAAATCACCTTCCCGTACGTACCATTGCTCTATACGCCCCGGAATGGGGGACTGGATGGTCTGCGGACGCTGGTCTGGCGTTAGGGTGGTCAAAAAGCCTTTTCCGGAAACGTTTTGGGTCCATGGCAGGAACAAAATAATGACCAGAATGATGGCGAACACTATTAAAAACTGATTAAAACGCTTGTTATGCTTACGCTGCGACACACGTCTCATAGCCCCATAATGCGAGAGGTCTACCGTTTTATTTAAAACCGATTTAGAAATATTCAACATGCTACTAAGCGTTACTTTTAATTTTTCCGTTTTCTATGGTCAATACCTGATCACACTTCTTGATCCAATTCTTATCATCACTGACCACCACCAAACTCCAAGGTTGGGCGGGGTCCGTTAAGAAATCCATGATACGTGCCGTCTCATCATCATCAAATTGGTCCAAAGGATCCCACAATACCAAAAGCTTTGGTCTTTTGACCAAGCTCCTGGCCAAAACGATTTTCTTGGCCACGGTATAGGATATCTGCTTCCCTTCTGGGTAAATAACCGTATCCAAACCGTTCTCCATCTTTTTAACGTCCTCCGTAAGGCCGGTAACTTCCAATACCCATTGGACATCCTTACGGGTAATCCTAGGGTCGTTAAACGTGATGTTTTCCAGCAGACTCCCTTCAAAAGGGGTCTCCAGTTTAAGGGATTGCCCTACTTTTGATCTAAAATGGTTGAGGTTTTCAGATTTCAATCGGGCTCCGTTCACATAAATATTACCTCTTGTAGGTTCCAATAAGCCAGATATCAAATGTAACAAGGTAGACTTGCCGGAACCGTTGCCGCCCTGGACCAAAATTCGATCTTGCTTGCCAATCTTCATAGAAAGGCCATTGATAATATTGATGTTGGTTTTTGGCACATCATACACCAAACTATCCAATTCCATGGTGAAATCCCCTTGATCAAAAAGGTCCATATCTTTCTGAAAAGCTTCTATTTCTTTATCTACCACCTGCCCCAATTTCTCCAAGGCGGTCAAAACGTCATAGAAAGATTCCAAGCCTACGATCAACTTTTCTACGGAACTGATGACCAATAGAATAATGATTTCCGCAGCGACAAACTGGCCGATATTCATTTCTTGGTTCAACACCAACAATCCCCCAATGAGCAATAGCCCCCCCGTAACCAATACCTTAAAACCCACCATTTGGATAAACTGTAACACCAAGATTTTAAAGTGGCTTTCCCGCGCTTCCAAATACCCACTGACCAAATAATCGTTCTTTTGCAAAGCAAGGTTGGTCTTGCCCGAAAGCTTAAAACTCACGATACTCCGAGCCACTTCCTGTATCCAATGGGCAACCCTATATTTTTGCTTGGATTCCTTTAGGCTGGTTTCCAGCCCACGGGTAATGGTGTATTTGAACACCACATAGATCAGCACCAGAAGCAATATACCGTAGGCGATAAAAAAAGGATGGTAGAGCGATAGCAACAACAATCCAAAAATGATTTGTAACAGTGCCGTAGGAAAATCGATCAGCAGCTTGGATACCCCTTTTTGTATGTTGAGCGTATCAAAGAAGCGGTTGGCCAATTCCGGGGGATAGAAATTTCGCAATTCCGACATTTTTATCTTGGGAAAACGGTAGGCAAACTCAAAAGAACTTCGGGTAAATATCTTTTGCTGGATATTTTCAATGATCCGTATTTGCATGAGCTGCAGAATCCCTCCAAAGGCAACGCCTAAGGTGACCAAGATGACCAAGACGATCCAAGACGTACTTACTTGGGCCCCTTGGATAAGGTTGATGATCGCTTGTATCCCTAGGGGCAGGGTCAAGGTTACCAAACCTGCGAATATGGCGTAGTAAAACACCTGCCGAACGTCTTTTTTATCCAATTTCAATAAATTGACCATACGTTGCCAGGCCGTTAAAATATTTTTAGCCATTAGAATTGTGTTGATTTAGGGTTTTGAAAACGAGATCCGCAATAAAATCTCCCGGTGTGCGCTTATCATCACAATTGGTAAGCGTAGGAAAATGATCTTTTAAGAAATGTTGGTGCAAGGTTCCCTCCAAAATAGTACTTGCAAGACTGGATGGATAGTCATAGGTTGGGGCAAATGCCTTTATCATATCCTCCAAACGATTGACCATGCGTTTGTAGATCACAAAATACCCTTCCTTGTTTTCCAAATCTACCTCTTTGGTCAAAAAGGATTTGGAGGACTCATTGACCACAATTTTATTGAGTAATACCTCATTAATGTGGGTAAAAGCATTGTCCTGCACCGTACTCTTACTAACAATTGCCAGGGTCTTTTCCAATTTTTCCTTGGGGTCGGTCATACTATTGGTGGCAAAAACCAACTGGTACTCCAGCCACCCCCAATACCAAGAGGTCAGGTATACCAAGAGTTTGTGTTTGTTCTCAAAATAACGGTATATGGAACTTTCATTGGATCCAATGACTACACCTAATTTTTTAAAGGTAAAACTCTCAAATCCTATCTCATCGATCATTAAGATGCTATGTTCAATGATGCGTTTGCCCAACTGCGAAGACTCTGGGTCTTTTAGATAGATCTTCTCATTTATAGCAATTTTAATGGTTTTCAAAAGCCGTTCCATAGGTGGTATTTATAATTTACACGCAAAAATAATAGTAATACTTTTATATTATAATAGTTTAACTTTGTTTTAACCCATATAGATATCCATTATAGAGTAGGGTTAGTATATTTATAATCTCTAAAATATTGATTATGAAATATTTAACTACATTGTCATTTTTTCTTTTTACTAGTATACTATTCGCGCAAACGGATTATCACGTGAAGCGATATGCCCATTTTGAGGAAACCAGGGGAAATGCGGATACCGATTTGATCCTAACCCTACCCGAACAGGAAATCGTACAATTGCATAATTCCTTGAATGCTACATCCGGCTTGGGAACCACGTTCAACTACTATGGTACTATTATTGTCGTAGACCAAATGGACATCTTGCGGGACGGCACCAAACAATTGATTTTGCGCCGGGAAGACGGCAAGGATTTTTTTGGGTATCGGCCCACACTAAAGGCCATTATCAAAAACGTAGTAAATGATGAAGATTTAGCTGACAGTAGTACATCCAAGTAGTTCATTAGAACATTTATTGGTCTGTATTTGCCCAAAGTTTTTGGCGTGGCTTTTGTCTTTACTATCATTTTAGGCATGCCACTTTATATGTATCTTGTACAAAACTTTGATGTATCATGGATAAGCACAGATGTGGTTGGTGTATTGGGGATACTCTTTATGAATCCTATCACGATAACGAATGGGGCGTACCCGTTAAAGATGACGCCAAGCTTTTTGAGTTTCTCATTTTAGAAACTTTTCAAGCGGGTCTAAGCTGGATTACCATTTTAAGAAAGCGGGATAATTTTAGAAAAGCGTTTGATGCTTTTGACTATGAAAAAATTGCAAGCTATGACCAAGCTAAAATTGATTCGCTATTACAGGATACGGGCATTGTCCGCAATAAATTAAAGATAAACGCTACCGTTTCCAATGCCAAGGCTTTTATGGAGGTGCAAAAAGAGTTTGGCAGTTTTAGTGCCTATATCTGGGGGTTTGTAGACGGCAAACCCATAAAAAACAGTCTCAAGCACTACAAAGACGCCCCGGCCAATACCCCCCTTTCCGACGCCATTAGTAAAGACCTTAAAAAACGGGGATTCAAATTTGTAGGTAGTACGGTCGTCTATGCCCATATGCAGGCTACAGGTATGGTCAACGATCATGAAACCAACTGTTTTAGGTATCATGAAGTGTAATTGCCGCCTTCTGGTTTTTTGCGGCCTTGTTCTTGGTACTACCGCTTTTGGACAAACCAAACAAGAACGGGAGTACCGTATTGCAAAAGAAGAATTTCCGGAAATGGCCATAAGCAGCATGGATACGCACCTAAACGACGTCAAAAGACTGCGTTTTTATAAAGAAATCGATGGAAAAAAGGCTTCCTACGAAATCAAGTTCAAAAAAGGCAAACTACATTACAGCGTTGAGTTTGATACCCAAGGCGGCTTGGAGGATGTAGAATTCGTCATAAAACCGAATGATATCCCAGATGACGTTTTCGCTAAAATTAAAACCTACCTTAACCAGATCCACGGAAAACATCGCCTTAAAAAAATACAACAACAATATGTTTTGGATGGCGAGGCCCCAGAAGCACTCTTGAAGAAAGCTTTTCAAAATCTGTTGACCCCTGCCATCAATTATGAAATTATCGTTGCCGCAAAAGATAGGACGGGTTATGGGAAGTACGAAATCACCTTTACCGCAAAGGGGGAACACCTAAGCACCCGCAAATCGGTAAACCCCAATTACGACCATGTCCTTTACGAATAGTGGGCCCCACGGCATATTGGCCCTCTTGTTCTGCTTGGGTTCCCTATGCACTACGGCGCAAGAGAACCTAACCTCCTTTTGGCAATCTTCCGCAGCGGTCAACTACAAAGTGACCAAGACTTATTCCCATAATTTTTCTTTACAGAACCGGAATTTTATTTTCAACAATGAGGACCTTCAATTAAAGGTACGCCAACTGGATATTGGCCATTTTTCCAATCTAAGCCTACAGGAAAACCAAAGTGTGGCTTTAGGGGTTTTATACAGGGTACGGGAAGTTTTTGACGGTGGGGGCAATGAACTTCGGTTTACGCAACAATACAACTTAAAGCACCAAGCTTTTGTAGTGCGTTATGGACATCGATTGCGGGTCCAACAGCGTATCACCCGTATAAGGACCACCCATAGGTTTCGCTATCGCTTTAGCTTGGATTTTCCATTGCAAGGAGAACAATTGGATATCGGCGAAGCCTACTTTGTTGGAAATGTGGAGCAACTTTTAAGTGCGGCCCAACAACAAAAACCACAACATGATACCCGTTTTACGTTTCAGTTGGGGTGGCAACTCACCAACAAAACCAAAATCCAACTAGGAACGGAATACCGGTTGGAAGATTACGGCCAACAATTGGAACATGTGCTGTTCCTATTAAGTTCGATCCATCTTTCCCTCTAAAAGTTGCATAAAAGCATTTCTGGGTATTTCTTGGGCACCCAAACTTTCCAAGTGTTTGGTATAGATCTGGCAGTCGATAAGCTGGTAGTGTTGCTGTTCACATTCTTTTACCAAATGGATAAAGGCAAATTTAGAAGCATTGGAAACCGTACTGAACATGCTCTCCCCACAAAAAATATGTCCCAAGTCTATCCCGTACAACCCTCCTACCAAGGTATTATCCTGCCAAACCTCGTAAGACTTGGCAAAACCTTTTTCGTGTAGGGCTACATAGGCACGTTTCATATTGGGGGTGATCCAAGTACCTTGCTGGTCTTTTCTGGGTAAGGCGGCACATTGATCGATCACTTTCCCAAAGCATTGGTTCTTGGTCAATCTAAACGTTTGGGAATCCATGATTTTTTTCATGCTCTTGGAAATCTTGAGTTTTTCCGGAAACAATACCATACGGGGATCCGGGGCCCACCAAAGAATTAAGGCATCTTCATTGAACCACGGAAAAATTCCACTTTGATACGCCAATAGCAAGCGTTCTGCTGAAAGGTCGCCACCAACGGCCAGCAATCCTTCTTCGTTTGCTTGTTCCACGGGTGGAAATTCCAAACGGTCCCCTAAAAAGTGCAAAGGGATTCCCTTGCCTTTGAATTCCATAACAACAATTTTACCTTAAGGTAGGTAAAATACACTAGAAGAGCAGCAAGCCAAGGATATAAATTACGCTACCCACCAACATAAAAATTAGGGTATACGGTAAAATTTCTTTTGCTTTTAGCTTTGTAATGCCCAATAAAGGAAGGGCCCAAAATGGCTGTAGCATATTGGTAATCTGATCCCCATAGGCCAACGCCATAATGATTTTGTTGAGCGGCACCTTGAGCTGTACCGCGGACTGCACTACCAAAGGTCCTTGGACCGCCCATTGCCCACCACCACTAGGAACAAAAATATTGACCAAACCTGCACTAAAAAAGGTAAAAATAGGGAGGGTCGTCTCCGTGCTAATGGACACAAAAAAATCCGAGATATCATCAATCATTCCGCTACTGCCCATAATTCCCATAATCCCAAAATATAAGGGAAACTGGATGAGAATACCCGCAACATCCCCTATTGCCGCTTCTATGGCACTTAAAAACCGTTTAAAACTACCATGCAGGACTATAGCGAGGCCCAACATAAAAAGATTAAGCATGTTTGGGGTAATATTCAGCTGCCTTAAGGAGGGGAGGTACTGCACAAAAAAAGCGGTTAAAAGGAGGATGCCAAAAAAGGTGGATACCCAGGGGGAACGGTCCAGTTTCTCGGCACCTTTTGGTGTGTCCACCTCTTCCGTTTCAAAGGCATACTTTTCCATCCGTAACAACGCCCCTTCCCCTTTCTTTCCCAAAAAGTAGGCCATTCCGCCAATAACAATGAGTACAACCAGAAAAATAAGCAGATTAGCCGTACTAAAAATGGTTAAAGAGGTGGAAATACTATCCGGCAAGATGGGTGTCCATTGACCGTTGGCGTTGTTGGCAAACAAATCCTTTAAATGCCCGTTTTCCGAAACCTTAAGCGGTGCGGAACCACTTACACCACCATGCCAAACCATAAGCCCCACATAGCCACAGGCACCGATCAACGGATAATTGATTTTTATGTTGTTCGCTTGGGCATACTCCCCCACTTTGCGGGCCAGCAGGGCCCCAAAAATAAGTCCCAGTCCCCAATTGAAAAAAGCGACCAGCATGGTAGGCACCGCAACCAAGACGGCAGCGTTGGACGTATTGGTCACATATTTTGTGATCCGCAAAATGACCCGTTCCATAGGTTTGCTGAGTACCAAGACATGGCCCAACACCAGGATAAGCATCATTTGGTAGGCAAAGACCAACAATCCATTGTTCCAAATACCTTGTTCCCAATACGAGAGAATATTAAGAAAGTGGTTTTCCCCGCTTGGGGATGTCGTAAGCAATAACGCCAGAACCAAGGTCACTACCGTCAATAACACTGCTATGGTGAATGGCGATGGAAGGAACCTTCTAAAAAAAGTTTCTACGATTTTGGTAAAGGACATCCGCTAAATGTAGCAAAATTTATGCGGAGGTACTACACTACAAGGATCTGTTCTACATCTTTACGTTGCGAGGAGATTATCCTTTAGAAAGGCAAATCGTCATGCTCCTCGTCATTGATGTCGTCCGCTGGCTCAAAAGCCTCCATTGGCGGTACCGGGGGCATCCCTTCCGCAGCACTTTCCTGTTGCAAGTTCTCTATCCGCCACCCTTGGATCGAGTTAAAGTATTTGGTCTCCCCTTGCGGATTTACCCATTCCCTACCCCTAAGGTTGATGCTGATCTTTACCATTTGACCGGCCGCATAACTGTTAAGCAAATCGCATTTGTCCTGCACAAACTCCACCAAAATATGTTGTGGATATTGTTCTTCCGTAGTGACCACTACCTCACGTTTCCTAAAACCGTTGTTCCCGTAGGTTTTGGTCTCATCTATTTGCTTTATTTTTCCTTGGACTTCCATTTGTGCGACTTTTTATGAAGCTTCAAAAATACGCAAAACAAGTGCTATTTGAAATTTGTTTATCAACGCCTTTTCAACAAATCGCAACTTTTTCCGTTATCTTTAAATACAATTTTGAACACTAATGAAATTCAATCCCAAACAAAGGACGTCGAATATCATTTTACTGATTTCCGCTTTTGTAATTGTGAGCCTTATTCTTTGGAATACCAATATCTTTTTTGAGAAATTCAAACAAGAAGAGCGCTTAAAAATCGAAAATTGGGCCGCAGCCCAGGCTGAGATTGCACAGTCTCCCATAGACGAAGAATTGGGCGAACTACCATTAACCGTAATGGCCAACAATACCTCAACCCCAATGGTACTTGTGAACAGTGACAATACCATGAAAACGCACAATATCTCGGAAGAACTTAAAAGTGACAGTCTTTACATCCGTAAAAAAATAAGACAGTTTTCTAAAGAAAACCAGCCAATAACCATCGCATATAAAGGGGAAAAACTGGCTACTTTGTATTATGGCAATTCCGAAGTGCTCAACAAACTCAAATACTACCCCATTGCCCTTTTGTTGATCATCCTCCTTTTTGGGGCCGTTATCTTTTTCTTTTTTAAGACCAATAAGGTTTCGGAACAAAACAAACTCTGGGCAGGTATGGCCAAGGAGACCGCACATCAAATAGGCACGCCGTTAACGTCCTTGCTGGGGTGGAACGAGATTTTAAAGTCGGAAGATATCAATCCGGATATTACCAAGGAAATCGAGAAGGATATCGATCGCCTGCAGACCATTACGGAACGTTTTTCCAAAGTGGGTTCCATACCGGAATTGCGTGAGCATGATATTGTTTCTGAAACCGAAAAAGCCTATCAATACCTTAAAAGACGTAGTTCCAAACTCATTAATTTTTCCTTTGATTCCAATATTGGGGAACTTCCGGTACTGCTCAATGTCCCGCTATACAATTGGAGTATCGAAAATTTAGTAAAGAACGGTATTGATGCCATGAAGGGAAAAGGAAATATTTCCATTCAAATAGAGCAAAGCGGGCACCATGTACATATTATGGTAACGGATACCGGTTTGGGAATACCAAAGGGTAACTACAATACCATTTTCAACCCTGGTGTGACCACTAAAAAAAGGGGATGGGGATTGGGACTTAGCTTGGTAAAACGTATTATTGAAGAATATCATAAGGGAAAGATCAAAGTATTTTCATCCAGCAGGGAAGGGACCATCATGCAAATAACGTTAAAAGCAATACGATAGGTTATGGCAAAACAAGAGATGTTAACCATTAAGGAAGCCGCAATTACCAATAATTGCCCGGAGTGCTTTAACCAAGAGTTGAAACTTTCCTTTTACCAAAAGCGCATTAAAAATGCATTTTACCATAAAATGACCAGTGAGGTTACTTCTGAAATAAAATGCAAGACCTGTTTCTCCCTTATTTATCCTGTTAATTGGACACCGGATATTGAGCGTGTTTTTGAATATTACAGCAAATTGGTGGAGCCCAAGAAAACGAGCATTCGTTTTACCGCCCTTTTCTATGCGCTTATCCTGTTGGGTATTGGATTGATCGCCGGTGGAATTTATGTGTTTATGGAAGGACTTATTTAAAAGCTGCTTTAATTTTTTCCGCGGTCGAAACGAACTCCTCTTCCGTCAATTCCACTTTATGCTGGAAGGTAGCGTTTGCCATGGAGTGCAAGGGTATTAGATGCACGTGTACGTGGGGCACTTCAAGTCCGATGACCGTCATGCCAACGCGTTCGCAGTCAATGGCCTTTTCAATGGCCAATCCTACCCTTCTGCTAAATGCCATTAAGCCCATATAGGTTTCCTTGTCCAAGTCCAAAAGTCGGTCCACTTCTTTTTTGGGCACGCATAGGGTATGCCCTTGGGCATTGGGGTTGATATCCAAGAAAGCAAAGAAATGCTCGTCCTCCGCTATTCTGTAGCAAGGTATTTCCCCATTGATGATTTTAGTAAAGATACTGGGCATGGATGGGTTAGTTGTTAGTTGTTAGTTGTTAGTTGTTAGTTGTTAGTTGTTAGTTGTTAGTGGAAGAAATGAATTTCCAGGACAACTTAAAATTGATTTTTCCGGTTTCTTGATTCCTGTCCCTTTCTTCTTGACTCGTAAAAACTATTCTCTTGATTCTTGCACTTGAAGTTGAGCTTAAACTTCCTACGAGCGTGTAATCTCCAAAATATCAAATTTCATTGTGCCATTGGGTACGGTAATGGCTGCCGTATCCCCCACGGATTTGCCCAAAAGACCCTTTCCAATAGGCGAATTCACGGATATTTTTCCGCTTTTTAAGTCCGCTTCACTCTCCGCCACCAAGGTATACTTCATTTCCATACCGTTGGTCTGGTTTTTTATTTTTACCGTGGAAAGCACCAGTACCTTAGAGGTGTCCAATTGGGATTCATCAATAAGCCGGGCATTGGCAAGCGTTGCTTCCATCTTGGAGATTTTCATTTCCAAAAGCCCTTGGGCTTCCTTTGCGGCATCATACTCGGCATTTTCAGAGAGGTCCCCTTTATCCCTAGCTTCTGCAATGGCCTGTGAGGCTTTGGGCCGCTCCACATCCCTTAGATGGTCCAGTTCTTCCTTTAATTTCTTAAGTCCTTCTTCTGTATAATACGATACTTTTCCCATATCATCCTCTTATTTTACGCAAAACGACATTGAAGAAAACCTAAGGTTTTCCCAATGTACTGTAGGCTTGTCTTAATTAAAAAAATCCTCTGCAGCTACTATTGATACATAGTTTTTAGCGAGGATTTAACGCAAATATATGCAATTTTTAGTGATTTTTGTAGAAACTAAGTACATATGAAATTGCGATTGGCTTTGCTCCTAGCCCTAGTTTTCCTTGCTTGTGATAACAATACCCAAAACCGAAATCCCTTTTTACAGGAAGTCCGTTTTAATTTTGAACTCAATCTTAATCTGCCCCTTTATACCAACTTGAACAATATTGGAAATCCTGTTTATGTGGGGAATGCGGGAGTAGGTACACGAGGCGCTTTTGTGATGAAAACCGGGCCTGACAGTTTTATGGCCTATGAGGCCAGTTGCCCTAACCATGCGCCCAATGATTGCTCTACCATGACCATAGACGGCCAGAATGTCGTTTGTTCTTGTGAAGAATACACCTATAACCTTTTCTTTGGGCAGCAATTGGACAGGCCGGATAACGGCAATCGCTTTTTTAACCTATTGGCCTATAGGGCAACGCAAAGTGGAAACTCCGTTTTGATTTCGAATTAGCCTTATTTAAAGTGACTATAGATCCAACTGTTCATTGCTACGAATAGCCTTCCAAACTTGAAGCATGCTGATCAATGTTAAGATGTAATCCGTCACTTTGGTGTGGTGTTATAGGATATTTAAATATAATTAACAAGAATTTTCTTACATATTGATTTTTTGCTTATATTAGTGTGTCCCAACTAAAACGCAATGTCTAGAACCACTCTTTTAAAAGGCATATTTGGTTTTTTAACCTTTCTTCTCTTTGGCACCTTCAGCCTTGTTGCCAGCACAAATCCTATAACTCCTAAAGCTCTTAAAAAACACCATTATCTTTCTAAGTTTAAAACGGATTCTGTTCTAAAGACAACTATAGCACCTCTAAAGGGCTCAAAACTACCATATATAGCCCAAACCAAAGTTTGTTTTGATATTGGTTGGGAGGTGTATAAAGCAGCTAGGGAGCAAGGATGGACCAATACCAAAGCTTTTGAAGCTGGAAATTCCGTGATGATGGCATTGCTTATCCTAAAGAACCTGCGTCATCCAGACGAAGATTAATTCTAACTTCTACAAAACAGCTGTTTTATCCTAAGGGATTCCTTTTAATGGACCCCTAAAATTTTATCCATTACCCAACTGGTATGCAAGCCGGTATTGCCCGTAGATGGATGCTGCCCTTCCCCGGCAAGGCTCGCTTGCATATTGGCCACATGGTATTGCTGTATGTGCTTTGGATGTTCGATGTTCAAATTTTCCGTTCCTTCATTGGTCAACAACGCAATGGGGGCATCCCCAAAAATCGAGAATCGAATGGCTCCCTTTGCCCCATAGATCTCCACTTCGTCCCTAAGTTTGTCCGCTCCAAAAATCCAACTGCCCTCGCCAGTAATCCCATTTTGATGTACCCAACTCCCGGTTATGGCATCGTAGGCCGAGTACAGGCCTTGTTGGTTGGTTGCTACGCCCTTGGCATCCTCATATTCCCCAAAAAAGAAGGCGAACAAGTCTAAGCCATGGCTGGCCAAATCATCAAAATAGCCCCCTGGTGCCACTTTGGCATCCGTACGCCAGTTGTATTCACCACTAAGGTCTTGCGGTAGGGCGGCACGGGTTTGTAACCAACGCAAATGACGCACTTCTCCTATCGCTTTTTCGTCCAACAATTGTTTTACTTTAAGAAAACGGGGTAACGACCTTCTATAATAGGCTATAAAAAGGGGCTGTCCCGCTTTTTCAAAGGCTTTTTGAATTTCCAAACTATCTGCATAGGTAGGTGCCATGGGCTTTTCTATACAGCAAGGCTTTCCGGCAGCAGCGACTTGTAATCCGTAATATTTATGGGTGTCCGGCGGGGTCGCAATATAGACTGCATCAATTTCCGGATTATCAATAATCTCTTCCGCTTTGTTGGTAAAAAAAGGAACCTTATGCCGTTTTGCATAATCCTCGGCTTTGGCCAAATTACGGCGCATTACCCCATAGAGTTCAAATCCCGGGGTTAGGGTATAGGCGGGACCGCTTTTGACCTCGGTGACATCACCACATCCAATAATGCCCCAACGCATGGGCTTTTTTGACAAAGAAGACGTATTTTCCATAATAAGGGTATTGCTATAAAACTCCTCAAAATTAAGGGCTTGATCCTAGGATACCATCACAAAAATCTAGACAATACCCATACAATCCTATAAAAGAAGCTGGTATTGGCCTTAACCCAGACAAAAATTACTTTTACAGTGAAAAACCATTATAGACCAAATCTGAATAGCGCAGTCTTGACCCTTCCAATCCATGCTGATGTAACCACGCTAAAAATTGGTTGACATTGGCTTCTTCCAATTGACCCCAATTTTGCTCATCGCCGTAAAACCGATTTGAAAATCGTTGGCTTTCCAGCAAGTCAATATCGCGGTCACTTTTGGCAACAAAAGGGGCGATGCAATCCGCTGCATATTGCGGATTTTCTTTAGCGTATAAAAAGCCTTGCTTGGTCGCTTCCAAAAAACTTTTGTAGTCATCCAAGTTCTGCATTAGTCTTTCTTTACCGGCCATAAGTACCGGAGAATAGCTATACGGAATTCCATAGTCCGATAATTTAAAGGTGTTCAATGCTACTCCTTTGGCCTTGGCATGGATTCCTTCCCAATTCATAAAAATCCAGGTAGCATCATACTTTTTGGTCAATAGTGTTTCCCAAATTCCCAATTTGTCCGGATAGGCCAGCTTTAGATTGCCCTCCCCACCATCGTTTTTAACCATCTGGGCTACGATACCATCTTCATATCTCGCTTGGTACGAGGCATAACTTTTGCCGTCCAACTGTTTGGGGGAATCCAGCCCGCTTTCCTTTAAGGTAACTATGGCGCTTATGTCCTCTCTGTAAATGGACGCAATGGCCAATGCGTTGAACTTTTCCTTTTTGGTGTTGTAGCTCACAATGCTCTCAAAAGGGCATATGGCCACATCTGCAAGACCCAATTCCACCTTTTTTGCCGGGGTCACTTGATAATTGTCCTCATCCGGCGTCTGAATTTCTACCGTTATTCCTAAATTCCCATAAAATCCTTGTTCCCGAGCCACATAGAACCCGGAATGGTTGGTATTTGCCGTCCAATCCAAGGCAAGCTTTACTTTCTTCATCCTTAGAAATTTACGGTTGCCCCTACTAAAAAGTTGATGCCCGCCTGCGGATAAAAACCATTACCTTCTACAGTAGTCGTTGTTCCCGGATTGGTAAACGTATCGTCAAAAGTGAAAAAGAAGCCATTGTTCTCATATTCCAAATCAAAAATATTATTGATTTGGCCCGTAAAGACTATTGACTTTACAATCCCGAGGTTCTGCAAGGTATACTGCACGTTCAGATCGTTCACAAAGTAGGATTCCAACAAGGAAACCCGGGAATCTATATTCCCCATAAATTGTTCCCCAACGTACTTGGAAAACAGGGTAAGGTTCCAAGCATCACTTGGGCTAAAGATCAATGCATTGCCGGCAACCACCTCTGGTGAAAAAGAAATATTGGTATTTCCCAAGTTTTGCAGCACCCCATCGCGCTGGAAAAAGAAATCGCGGTTTTTATTGGTGCTTAATGCTAGATTGGGTCGTATGCTAAATTTATCGGAAAGCTTCCAATTGGCATCGATTTCAAAGCCTAACCTAAAACTACTTCCACTATTTGTTCGTATAGGGAAACCTACCTCATCCAAAGCCCCGGTAAGTACCAATTGGTTTCTAAAATCCAAGTAGTAGATATTGGTATTCAGTTGAAAATTAGGGTTTACGTGCCGCCATCCCAATTCAAAATCGTTCAAGCTTTCCGGTTCTGGACTGCCGTTTTCAAAGTCCACCCGGGCAGGTTCCCGGTTGGCCCTTGCATAGGAAAAATAGTAGCTGTTGACCGCACTGGGGCGGTAGGTTACCCCTGCTTTGGGGTTAAAAAAAGTGTAGGTTTCGTCTACATCCAGTATAGCACCAGGTTCAAATAGGGTCCCACTAGCTTCATAATCCACATTACGCAACTGCAAGTCCCCAAACAGGGAAATATTGTTCCCTACGCTAAAGGTGCCTTTGGCATAAATGTTGGCATCCCATTTATCCGTGCTATTTTCAAAAAACCGGAAAGGGTTCTGCGGAAGAATGGCCCCGTCCGCATCAATGATTTCCCCAAATTGTCCACCATCATATCTATTCACCGCTCCTCCAAACACCAACCGCACCGGTTCTGTTTTGTAGGTAGCATTGAAGACCGTTCCATAAAAATCCGCAAAAAGATGCGAACGAGTGATCAAATCTGCATTATCCACAATGTTTCCTCCAGATTCAAAGGGTTCCAACCTGTAAAATTCCAAGGTAGGAACACCATTAAAAGCCAAAAAATTGGTGTCATCTATATATTGCTCAAAAAACCCGCGATTATCCGTATAATGAAAGGAAAGGTTGCCTGTCCAGGCACTATTGAACTCTTGGGAAATATGCAATTGGTAATGGTCTTGCCTAAAATTATCGGTTTGATCCTCGTAAAACTGTTCATTGCCATCCCGATCAAAAAATTGGCCATCAAAATTTGTTCTTCTGTTCTGCGCCAATTGGTCTTGGGTAAGGCCTGCAAAAGAAAGTCCGGTGCGCTCGCTACCGCCAAAAACCAAAGCTTTGATCAGGGTGTTCCCATCTTTATAAACACCGTCTAAAAAATAGGAGCTTAAATCTGAAAAAGCCCGGTCTACATAACCATCGGAAGCGATCCTGGACAACCTCCCCGAAAATGCAAAATGATCGTTTAAAAGACCGGTTCCAAAACGTACCGTATGTTTTCTAGAATTAAAACTGCCAAAACTGTTTGAAATCTGCCCAAAGGCATCCTCGCTGTAATTGTCCGTTAGGATATTGACACTGGCACCAAAGGCCCCTGCGCCATTGGTGGATGTTCCTACACCCCGCTGCACCTGGATGTTCTCTATGGATGAAGCAAAATCCTGTAGGTTGACAAAAAAGGTGGTCTGACTATCCGCATCGTTATACGGAATTCCATTGATCGTAACATTGATCCTAGAATTGTCCGCTCCCCTAATACGGTAGTCCGTATAGCCTATCCCCGTACCGTCAAAAGTTGTGGAGACCACATTGGGCAGGTAATTGAGCAGTACCGGGATGTCTTGGCCCAAATTTACTTTTGCAATGTCCTCTTTTTTAAAATTGGTAAAGGTAACCGGTGTTTTATCTGTTGCGCGAAGCGCCGATACAATGACCTCATCCAAGGCCACTTTCTTACCCACCAAAGAATCTGTGGGTTGTTGTTGGGCCTGTGAGGCCATGGTTAGGCCAAAAATGGCCAGTGCTGTGAACATAGTGTACTTCATCCGTAAAAACTTTACGAATAAAAGGGGCTATTATTCTAAATTAAACTTGATTGTAGTTGCCTTTTGAAACCTTTTCAACGCAACCATGCATAACCTAATGGCGATTATCGCCTCCCTTGGCAGCATTACCTGCCCAGGTTCATTGGGTATAATCTCAGCCTTTTCGAGTTAAGGGTTTTTGAGTGGCGAGTTCGAAGTTAAAAAACCAAC
>CALGQU010000015.1 GCA_937959125.1 uncultured Croceitalea sp. | reverse complement strand
AACTGTCCATCCAGACCTTTTGTAACCACTTGGAAAACCGATAATCCGGGTATATCCAATTCCAATCAAATAATTATTCCCCATAGAACAGGAACCACTGTAGATTATGAGGTTGACTGGGGAGACGGAACACCAATAGAGACCATAGGTAATGTAGCTTTTGCTTCCCATACCTACGCCAATCCAGGAACTTATACGGTTACCATAAACGGAAGCTTTAACATTCGTTTCCAAGACAGTTCAGGTACCAACACAGATGCCCAAAAATTACTCACAATTGAGCAATGGGGAACCATAGTTTGGCCCCAATTGGATTTTGCTTTTACGGGTTGTAGAAATTTGGATGTCGTAGCTGTCGATGCGCCTAACCTATCCAATGTTACCAACATGCGCGCCGCCTTTTCCGGTTGTTCCTCTTTAGTAGGTAACCCATCTTTTAGTGTATGGGATGTCTCTAACGTACAGCTGTTGTCGGAACTTTTTAATGGAGCGATCTTGTTTAACCAAGATATCGGTAATTGGAATATTGGGCAAGTTACGGATATGGGTGCCATGTTCAACAACGCCGCGGTATTTAACCAAGATATTGGAAATTGGAATACGTCCCAGGTCACTACCATGCGGGCCCTATTTTCGGGGGCAACGGCGTTCAATCAGCCAATTGGGAATTGGGATGTATCCAATGTCGTGGACATGTCCTTACTATTTAGAAATGCAAGCGTTTTTGATCAAACCCTTGAAAATTGGGATGTTTCCAATGTGGTAAACATGCGATCTATGTTTTCCAACTGTCCTGTTTTTGATCAAAATTTAGGGTCCTGGGATGTTTCCAGTGTAACGGATATGGCAAGTATGTTCTCCGGTGCAGTTTTGTTCAACCAAAATATAGGAAGTTGGGATGTTTCCAGTGTATTGGAAATGGCAGGGATGTTTGCCCAAGCTGAGACATTTGATCAGAATATTGGAAGCTGGAATGTTTCCAATGTTACTAATATGGCAACCATGTTCAGCGGGGCCAATTCCTTTAACCAGGATATTGGAAGCTGGAATGTAGCACAGGTTAGTTTTATGCGTTCCATGTTTTCAAATGCAACCCGTTTTGATCAAGATTTAGGTGGTTGGGATATTTCCAGTCTTATAAATGCTGAAAATATGTTTCAAAATATCAGTCTGTCACTGGAAAACTACGATTCCTTGTTAAATGGTTGGGCCACCTTGGATACGAGGGAAACCAATATTCCACAAAACATCCTTTTTAATGCGGGAAATAGTGAATACTGTTTTGGCGAAACCAATAGAGGGGCACTTGAGGATTTGGGGTGGAGTATTGTGGACGGGGGGCTAAATTGTCCTGCCGAACCTTTTATTACCCAGTGGCAAACGATCTCTAACGGCGAAAGTATTACCATTCCAACTTTTCAAGGAGAGGTATATGATTATATAGTCGATTGGGGCGATGGTACTGTTGAGACCGGTTTTACAGGAGATGCCAACCATAATTATGCCAACGCAGGTATCTATAGGGTGTCCATAACCGGCATTTTTCCAAGGATATTCTTTAGTAAAAACTTTTCAGGGGCCCAAGAGAATAGAAATAAGATTCAAGAAGTGGTGCAGTGGGGTACAAATCCTTGGACTTCTATGGAAAATGCATTTCAATTCTGCTCAAATTTAGACGTAACAGCTATGGATGTGCCCAATTTATCAGGAGTAACCTCGTTGGCCTCCATGTTCAATAGTTGTACTTCCCTTGTGGGTACGGCAATATTTGATTTATGGGATACATCTTCAATTACCACTATGAGGAGTATGTTCAATAGTACCTCTTCTTTTAATCAACCTATTGGTAGCTGGAATACCGCATCAGTTAGGGATATGGCATTAATGTTCCGAAATGCGTTGAACTTTAATCAGGACATTGGGAAATGGAACACCCAATCCGTTACGGACATGGAAAGGATGTTTGCTGAAGCCGTAACGTTTAATCAAGATATTGGCAATTGGAACGTTAGTTCGGTCACCAGTATGCGCAGTACATTCTTTGAAGCATCAAGCTTTAACCAGGATATTGGAGGTTGGGATACTTCTTCGGTAACCGATATGCGAAGTATGTTTTTTAGGGCTGCTATATTCAATCAACCTATAGGCCAATGGAATACTTCTAAAGTTACCATGATGGGCAATATGTTTCAAGAAGCTTTTGAATTCAATCAGGATATAGGGGCTTGGGATACCAGTGCCGTAACCAATATGGGAGGGATGTTTTTAAATGCTAGAAGTTTCAATCAGGATATAGGAGCATGGAACACATCTGCGGTGACAACAATGGTTATAATGTTTTTTCAAGCGGGAGAATTCAATCAAGATATTGGAGGTTGGGATACCTCTTCAGTAACTAATATGTCCCAGATGTTTAGCCTGGCCCAAAAGTTCAATGGGGCTATCGGTAATTGGAATACCTCCTCGGTAATCGATATGGGCAGGATGTTCGACTTAGCCCGGGATTTTAACCAAGACATAGGAAATTGGGACACTTCTTCAGTCATCACTATGCAGGGTATGTTCTCAAGAACAGAAAATTTTAATCAGGATATTGGTAGGTGGAACACTTCCTTGGTCACCAATATGCAAGGCATGTTTGGACAAGCGGCTGTTTTTAATCAAGATCTAGGTGGATGGGATATTTCCAATTTGGCAGATGCCGATTTTATGTTTAATGGTGTAACCCTTTCCTTGGAAAATTATGATAGCCTCTTGAATGGATGGTCCACTTTGGACAATGGAGAAATAGCTATCCCCCAAAATATAATTTTTAATGGCGGAGCAAGTAATTTTTGTTTTGGGGAATCTGGAAGACAAGCATTGGAAAATCTTGGTTGGACCATTACGGATGGGGGAAGGCAATGCCCACAGATTCCTTTTATAACCGTATGGAAAACGGATAATTCCGGAACTTCCGCTGCAAATCAAATTACCATTCCTGTTTTTACCGGGATATCTTATAATTATACAATCGATTGGGGAGATGGTTCCTTGGATACTGGTGTAACCGGAACGATTACCCATACCTACGCTACGCCGGGTACTTATACGGTGTCCATTTCAGGGGATTTTCCAAGAATTTTCTTTAATGGGGGAGGGGATGCCCCTAAAATTCTCAATGTCCTGCAATGGGGTGGAATTGTGTGGCGTTCCATGGAAGCGGCCTTTTATGGCTGTGTGAATTTGGATGTAACTGCGGAAGATGTGCCAGACCTGGCCTTGGCCTCCTCCCTATCCCGTATGTTTTTACAATGTAGATCCCTTATAGGAACGCCAGCATTCAACGTTTGGAACCTTTCCACGATAAACGATATTTCCAGGGTGTTTGAAGGATGCATCTGGTTTGATAGGAATATCGGTGGTTGGAATGTGCGTAATGTGGTCAGTATGCAAAGCACCTTCAATGGAGCCATTCGGTTTAACCAACCTATAGGAAGTTGGGATGTGGGTAGCGTCACCAATATGACTTCTATGTTCTTGGGATGTAGCGCTTTTAACCAAAACTTGAACTTGTGGAATGTGGGTTCAGTTACTAACATGTCAGCCTTATTTTCAGGATGTGTCGAGTTTAACGGGGATATTAGTGGTTGGAATGTGGGCAGCGTAACTAATATGGACAATATGTTTTCTGGCTGTAGTGCATTTGATCAAAATATTAGAAGCTGGAATGTCAGTGCAGTAACCACAATGAACGCTATGTTCAGGGAGGCGCTGGTTTTCAATCAAAACATAAGTGGCTGGAATGTGGACAGCGTTACCAATATGGGCAGTATGTTCCTAGGGTGCCGCACATTTAATGGGGATATCGGAAGTTGGAATGTGGGTTCTGTACGGTCCATGTCCCGTATGTTTGAAGGATGTATTGCCTTCAATAGGAATATTGGTAGTTGGGATGTTTCCTCAGTAACCAATATGAATCGCATTTTTGCGGGATGCACAACCTTTAACCAAAACTTGGGAAGTTGGAATATCAGTAATGTTTTGGACCTTAGTGATATGTTTTTGGGAGTAAGCTTGTCCTTATTTAATTATGATAGCTTACTTATTGGATGGGGCAGTCTTAGTTTACAATCCAACCTAAATTTCAACGGGGGAAACAGTACGTTCTTTAGAGCTGTAGCGTCACGTCAAAGCTTAATAGATTCTTTTGGTTGGACCATTTCTGATGGTGGTGCGAATACGGGCTTTATCACTACCTGGAAAACCGATAATCCTGGGGATTCAAATCCCAATCAAATTAGGATATCCACACCGGCAAGTGCTCCCTTGATGTATGACTATACCATAGATTGGGGAGATGGAACAATAGATAGGAATGTTTCCGGTGGTATTACACATACATACCCCGTAAGTGGGTTGTATACGGTTGCCATTACCGGTGCTTTTCCAACGATATTCTTTAATAGAGGAGGTGCAGGAGATCCACAAAAACTGCTTCTTATAGAACAATGGGGAGAAATCCAATGGGAAACTTTCAATAATTCATTTGGAGGTTGTGTCAATTTAGATGTTCGCACTACAGATGCCCCAAACCTTAGTAATGTACAAAGCCTAAGCGGTATGTTCTTTGGTTGTACCTCCCTAGTGGGAAATATTGGTTTCAATACATGGAATACCAGTACCATAACAGATTTGACCTCCATGTTCCAAGGGGCCACCCTATTTAATCAACCCTTATCCAATTGGAACGTAAGCCAGGTCCAGCAAATGGCATTTATGTTTTTTGAAGCTGGTTTGTTTGATCAGGATCTCTCTAGCTGGAATGTGGGGAACGCACTGGTAATGGCAGATATGTTCAATAGTACTGCATTTAATCAAGATATTTCAACTTGGAACGTAAGCAATGTTTTAAGTATGGCTAGAATGTTCAGTAATAATCCTACTTTCAATCAACCTATAGGGACTTGGGACGTGGGTTCCGTTACTACAATGAATTCCATGTTCCAATCTGCCACATCTTTTAATCAAGATATAGGGAATTGGAATGTAGGGAATGTGGGCTTTATGCCGGGCATGTTCCAGGATTGCCCTTTCAATCAAGACATCAGCGGATGGAATACGTCAAATGTCACTTCCATGGCAGGAATGTTTAGAAATGCCATTAATTTTAACCAAGATATTGGGGTTTGGGATGTTTCCAAGGTGAGGGATATGCGTTCCATGTTTGATGGGTCCGTTCGCTTTGATCGGAATCTAGGCAATTGGGATGTCAGCCAAGTCACTCAAATGGATGATATGTTCCGGAACGTGACCCTGTCCACCGCTAATTACGACGCTTTATTAATAGGCTGGAGCAATCTTTCACTACAATCTAATTTGCGTTTTGATGGAGGAAATAGCCAGTTCTTTTTAGGAGCTTCGGCGCGTCAAAGGATGATCGAAACCTTTGGATGGTCCATTACCGATGGAGGGGGCAATGGTTTGGAAAACGCCTTTATTGCATCATGGAGAACAACCAATCCCGGTACCTCACAGGATAATCAGATTACGATACCCACCTTTCCCGGGATAAACTATAACTATACCGTAGACTGGGGGGATGGCACTTTTGATACAGGCGTCACAGGAGATATTACCCATACGTACGGATCTCCAGGAGCCTACCTCATTTCCATTGTTGGGGAGTTTCCTAGGATTTATTTTAACAATTCTGGGGATGCCCAAAAATTCCTCAATCTTTCCCAATGGGGCAATATCAATTGGACCTCAATGGAACGGGCATTCTATGGTTGTACCAACTTCAATGTCACAGCTAGTGATACACCGGACCTATCCCAAGTAACAAGTATGCGCAGGATGTTCCAAAACTGTATCTCGCTATCCGCGGGGGCTTCTTTTAACAGGTGGGATGTTTCCAATGTGACGGATATGCGTTTTTTATTTAACAACGCCAGTTTTTTTGATATCAGCATCAGTAATTGGAATGTAGGTAGTGTAAGAAATATGTCCGGGATGTTCCGGAATGCTACTTTATTTAACCAAGATCTTGGAAATTGGGATGTCAGTTCTGTTAGGAATATGAAAGGAATGTTTAGAAGGGCCTCCAACTTTAATCAGGATATCGGGAATTGGAACGTGGGTTCAGTAAGGGACATGTCCCGCATGTTCGATAGGGCTGAGGTGTTCAATCAAAATATTGGGGACTGGGACGTAAGTAAGGTCACCGATATGGGCTTTATGTTCAACAGGGCCAGTGCATTTAATCAGGATATCGGTTCTTGGGATGTTGGCAGCGTGAGCAATATGGCATCCATGTTCCGAAGGGCCACCGAATTTGATCAGAATTTGGGAAGTTGGAATGTTGGCCATGTAACTGCAATGGACGGGATGTTTGCAAACGTAAGGTTATCAACGGATAATTATGATAACCTGCTGTCCGGCTGGAGCAGTTTGCCAAGTTTACAAACCCATGTGACTTTTGACGGCGGACGGAGCAGATTTTGTACTTCTTTCTCAAGTAGACAATTGTTAATGGATAATTTTGGCTGGGTAATTACGGATCGCGGGGTTTTGAACTCTTGCGCTCCTCAGGCGACTGTTTTGGTAGCCACAATTGTAGGACCTACCATTGAGGTATATCCAAACCCTACGGCCTCCAGAATATTTGTTGACACATCAAATTTGGCGGTCGGTATTGCAAGTTTTGAAATTTTGGATTCCAGCGGAAGAATACTATTGAAAAAGAACGTAACGGATTTTAGTACTCAATATAAACTTGATTTGGAAGCATTGTCAAATGGAATCTATTTTTTGAACATGATCGATAAGAAG
>CALGQU010000014.1 GCA_937959125.1 uncultured Croceitalea sp. | reverse complement strand
AAAAAAACCTTTTCACAAATTTTGTTAGACTCTATAAAAAGAAAGGTCAAATGGGTGAGAATATCGTAGATGTCCGATCGGCCACGGGTAATCTCTATATTCATCTGCTCGTCATCTATACGATAGCAGTTTCTTCTCCGTTTTGGGGGGATTATAGGCTCCAAATGCGATTTTGAAAAGCCCTCATCAGAAGTTAGATTGATAAACCTGCATTGCTCAATGCCTTTTGGTAACCGTTCCAAAACATAGATAAGACCGTTCAATTCCCCTTTCTGTTCCGCTACGGTACCGTAAATTTCTGGCCGTAAGGAAAGTAGGGCATTCCGCAAAGCATTACCGGACACTCCAGAGGGTTTATAAAAACCCCTGTTGAGTAAGTGCCGCATGGTCACGTATAATCGTTCAATGGCATTGGTAGATTCTTGCGCCCGGGTTGTTTCTTTAATTTTTGTGGCCATTAGATTATTTCGACACAAAAATAACGGAATTCCAATTAAACTGTGCCGTTTAACCAAATAGCTTATACTAAACCTTATAATAGGCCTTGTACCATGCCACAAATTGGTGCAATCCTTCTTTAAGTGCTGTGCTGGGTGAGTACCCTGTTTCTTGGATCAACGAAGAGACGTCTGCATAGGTGGTCTTGACATCCCCGGGCTGCATAGGAAGCATCTTTTTGGCTGCTTTGATCCCAAATTCGGCTTCCATATAGTTAATGAATTCCAATAAATTGATGGGTTTGGAATTTCCAATATTGAACACCTTATGGGCAGGCTTATTTGGATTTTTATATTCCAAACATTTTACGATCCCGTTCACAATGTCATCGATATACGTAAAATCGCGTTGCATCTCACCTTTATTGAATACGTGTATCTCCTTATTGGAGACCATCGCATTCGCAAAGAGGAATGGGGCCATATCTGGTCTACCCCAAGGGCCGTAGACGGTAAAAAAGCGAAGTCCGGTAGCTTGAAAACCATATAAATGGGCATAGGAATGGGCCATTAACTCATTGCTCTTCTTTGTAGCCGCATATAGGCTTACGGGAGAATCCACATTATCGGACTCCTTAAAAGGAATGGCATCATTATTACCATAGACCGAAGAGCTCGAAGCATATACCAAGTGGTTTATTTTATGGTGGCGACTCACTTCTAGAATATTGGCAAAACCTACTAAATTGGATTGTATGTACACAAACGGGTTCTCTATAGAATAGCGTACGCCTCCTTGCGCCGCAAGATGTACTATTCTTTCCGTAGTATGGGATGCTACCAGTTGGCCAAGCGCCCCGTAATCGGTAATATCCATTTTTACAAAGGCAAAAGAAGATAGGCTGGTACTTTGGACTACCCTTTTTTCTGCTATGGAGTCCATGGAAATGCCCAATTCATGCAAGCGGTCATATTTAAGGTTGACGTTGTAATAGTTATTGATGTTGTCCAAGCCCAATACGTTGTGGCCCAACTCCACTAACTTTTTACTTACGTGAAACCCAATAAAACCCGCACAACCGGTTACCAGTATGTTCATTTGTTACAATTTATAAGACCGTAATCCATCTGCCAGTTTACGATCGTTGGACAAGCGCTGGACTTTGTTTTGCCCGCCCAATTTTCCAATTGATTTCATATACTCTTGAAACCCTTGTTTTTTTATTCTTGTCACTTTAAGCCGCTGCAAAATCTTACCTTCTATTAAATCGAAATAATAACTGTTCTGTTCTTGCATGGAGATATCCAAAGTAGTAATAAAAACCTCCATGTCCGTTGGTTCTTTTTCAAAAGCTATCAACCACTCATGGTAGGGGAGTCCGTTTTCTGGATTGGTCTGTGGAGCAACGGTAAATTCATTGACCCTTGCATCGGTCGCGCGTATGGCCAAATTCATGGCCTCTTCCACTTCTTTGGCAATCACATGCTCCCCAAAAGCGGAAATAAAATGTTTTATCCTGCCGGAAACTATTACCCTATAGGGGTTTTTAGAAACAAACTGAACGGTATCTCCTAGGTTATATCCCCATAAACCCGCATTGGTACTGATAATCATGGCGTAGTTGACCCCTAGTTCCACATCTTTGACGGTATAGCGTTGTGGGTTCTCCTCAAAAAATTCCTCTGCTTTTACAAACTCATAGAAAATCCCTGCGTTTAACAATAACAAGAGTCCTTTTTCTTTCTGCGAATCTTGATACGCAAAAAATCCTTCACTGGCAGGGAATAGCTCAATGCTGTCTACTTTTCTGCCAATTAAGTTCTCAAACTTTGCGCGATACGGTTCATAGTTTACCCCCCCATAGATAAATAGCTGAAAGTTTTTGAAAAGATTCCCTATCTTTTTTTGGTGTTTCTCCTGTAGTTTTTCAAAGTACATCTGCACCCAAGAAGGAATTCCCGCAATGACGGTCATATCCTGGTTTTCCGTTTCCAAAACAATTTGATTGACTTTGGTCTCCCAATCTTCTATACAATTCGTTTCCCAGCTGGGTAATCTGTTTTTTTGAAGGTAATTGGGTACGTAGTGCGCAGAAATCCCTGAAAGTCGTCCCAACTTAACGCCGTTTTTTTCTTGTAGTATGGGGCTACCCTGCAGAAAAATCATCTTTCCATCCACAAAATCCGCATGACCTGTTTCATGGATGTAGGTTAAGATAGCGTTTCTGGACGCTTCCACTTGATTTCTAATGGATGGCTGCGTAATGGGAATATACTTTGCCCCAGATGTGGTTCCCGATGTTTTGGCAAAATAAATAGGCTTTCCTGGCCATAATATGTTGGATTCCCCCGCCAAGATTTGCTCCACATACGGTTTAAGGGCCTCATAATCCCTTATAGGCACCTTGGCAGCAAAATCAGTCATGGAGCTTATTTCGTTAAATCCATGATCCCGCCCAAACTGGGTTTTTGCCCCCATTGTGACCAATTCCTTAAAAACAAGTTCTTGTGCTTTAAGTGGTTCTTTGATCCACTTCTGTTCCTTGTTTACAATACGTTGGGCAAAAATCTTGGCGGCAAATGATTTTAAGGACATAAATGCTAGTTAAAGTCTATAAAGTCCAAAGGGTTTATAGGTTTTCCCTTGATCCATAATTCAAAGTGCAAATGGGGTCCCGTGGTTAGTTCACCCGTATTCCCAACCGAAGCCAGAACCTCACCGGCAACCACTAATTCCCCCTGCGTTTTGCTCAACGAACCATTGTGTTTATATACGGAAAGGATATCATCTTTATGTTCTACAATAATCACGTAACCCGTGCCTGCCGTCCATTCTGCAAAAACTACGGTGCCGCTTGCAACAGCTTTTATAGGGGTGTCCTGCGGTGCCGTGATATCTACCGCATAATGCTTTGTCTTGGCATCGAACTCTTGTGATACGGTTCCGCTTAACGGGGAAAACAATACCTGGCCCACATTTTCCGTGTTTCGTTCAAAAAGATTGTATTTGTCCTCCAACTCTACTTGTTCCCTTAGTCGTAAATCCTCTTGGATAGGGGCTAAATTAACGTTGGAAGGGTCTAGTTTATAACGCTCGAAAAGAGAATCCCGGTTCACTTCATTATTCTCTACCTCACCCCGCAAGACCAATCGCACATTATCTAAATACTTATTGGTATAATTTAATACGGTCACCAAGGAATCCGTTTTGTATGTTAGTTCTGTTGCCTGTCTTTTTAATTTTGTTGAGGAATACCCGGGAATATATTCCCTAAGCGGGGTAAATGCAATAAGCAATGTTGTAAAACCAATAAGCACTATGATAAAAAGGGTGCCGGATACAAAAACGTTCAGCCTACTAAGCTTAAAAGAAATTTTTTCCTCAAAGGTGTTTTCATTAAGAATGACCAAGCGGTACTTGTGCAGTAGCTTTTTCTTAATTTCCTTGCTTTTCTTAGCCTTCTTTGCCATAATGAACAAATATAATCCTAGATTTTAAATCCACCGAGCATCCCTTCACTTTGTGATATTTTTAATAGCGCCCTAACAAGAATATAATTTAAAATTTTTCTTTCCGTTAAGGGTAACAAAGGTATTGTATCTTTTTTAGTACTTTTACAAGAACAAACGCAGTAAGATTATGACTTCACTTAATATATTTCTTGGCTTGGTCGGTCCTTGGCAAATTGTCCTTGTCGTCGTTATTGTGTTACTCCTTTTTGGTGGTAAGAAAATTCCGGAATTAATGCGTGGCCTAGGCAGTGGCATCAAAGAATTTAAGGACGCTTCCAAGGAAGATGACAGTCTGGAAGAAGGCAAAAAGACCGAATCCTAAACGATATTTTTCAATTCTACCCTATTTTATCGACAACATTTCTAGAAGGTTAACCACTAAATAGGTGTGTTCATGCCATAAATTCTAGCATTCACAACAAAAACTTAGCCGCTTTTCTTTTTAGGCCTATTTTCGGTATCATCAAACAAATTAAAATACACTAGCTACGGGTTAACTTTAAAATCTGTTTCCCAATGCTAAGCGACATCATGAAAAAATTTCTGTCCCTTATTTTCATTTTTCATCTGGCATATTTGCAAGCCCAATCCATTACCCATGTAGATTTTGACGATGAACCCGGCCTGAGTGCAATAGGTACAACATTGCCTAAAGTGGTGGACAACGCCGATAATGAGGCCCTGTCGATTGCAAAAACCCATGAGACCCCTGCAGTTGTTGCCAAAATGATTGAGCGCGCCAACAC
>CALGQU010000013.1 GCA_937959125.1 uncultured Croceitalea sp. | reverse complement strand
GGTATATCCTAACCATGGTACCGTAGTCACCAAGGTGCACCAACCTAAGTTGGTGGTACATAAAAAAAGCAACTACTATTTTGCAGATGGTGTTTGGTATAAAGCCAGAGGGCGGAACTATGTTGTAGTACGTGCTCCTAAGGGGATTAAATTAAGGACCTTACCCAGAGGCAATAAAGTAGTGGTCCTAAATGGAAGGAAATTATACAAATACAAAGGTATTTGGTATAAAAAGTCTGGAAGGGGCTATATTGTAGTAAACGTATAAAAGAAGAAGAACCCTACTTTTAGGTGAGGATTAGAGCGGATGGCAAACACCATCCGCTTTTCTTTTATCGATAAAATACCAGAATATCCGTTTTGCTGTAAATGGGATGAAACCATTCGTCGAAAGGGTTAAACGGCCCATCTACACTTAACCATTTTCACCGAAACATTTTTGTCATGTACCTACAGAAGCATTGCTGGATGGAAAACTCCATCTAATTTTACATCATAATAAGAATCCAATTCATGATTACCCAAATCTAAATTGCTTTCTCCTACTTATGCCTTTTTCTGCTAAGGCACAGAAAAGGGCACTAACCTTAAGATGCACACCTTAACTAAAGGTGTGCATTTGGTTAGTTCCAGTACCAAGACCAAGGAAACTGGGAAAGAAGTTGCTGGGATTAACTTATTCAAAAACGGTAGAGTAAAAAAGGTACTCTCTTTTGAACCTAAGTCTGAAAAATCCAAAACAACCTAAAACAACTAATTGCCGAAGGTAAGTTTCGCAATCCGGTTTTTCCCAGCCGCATAGGCGGTATTCCCATTAAGAAAACGAAGTGTATAAAAACCTTCATCACTTAAGTGCTGCCAGCTTTGACCACCGTTATTGGAATAACTGATTCCCGTAAAGCCAACAGCCACGAGGTTTTGTCCTCCGGAGCCGGGCACAAATTGCACGCAACTCTTATATCCCGGAGCTTCCCCATCCGCAAAAATTTGCCAAGAGGCCCCGCCATCATTCGTGCGCATTTTATTGTTTTTACTGGCCATGGGTGCCGTAAAATCCCCACCTATGGCGTAACCGATTTTGGCATCATAAAAATCCAAGGAATAGATACCTTCCGTTTCTTTTTCATGGATGATGGCCGTTTGCTGTACACTCCAGGTATTTCCTTTATCCGGGGAATAAAAAATACGGCCCTCCGTAGTACCGATCCAAACGGAGTCCCCAATAATCTCAATATTGGTATTGCTGGCCGCAAAGGCCCCTTCCGTTCCTTTAGAATCCGGTAGTTGATCGCAGGGCACTTTTTCCCAATGCTGGCCCCCATCTCGGGTAATGATTATGGATATACAACCATTGACCGTATCGCCTACGGCAATGCCTTCCCTATTGTTCCAAAATTTCATCGCATCATAAAAAACACCCTCACCCTCCTCTAGATACACCAAATCCATTTTACCACCACCTCCGGTTTTATATAAAAGTGCTGGATCCGCAACGGAGAGCATAAAAAAATCACTGTCCGTATGAGCTACTGCCCTAAACTCAGGAACCAATGAATCATGGGTCATCCTATTGGTACGCACAGTACCGGAGGAAATTTCCACAGTCCCAAAAATACCTTTGCTACCGGCAAAGGCCAGGGTATTGCCATCTAAGAATTCAATAGCCCTAATACTTACGGAATCTTGATATACCGTCTGAATTGAAACTTCTGAAAACGTGGGTCTTTTTGTGTTTTTCTTGCAAGAACAGAGAAGTAATAAACTAAAGAATACTACCAGGTTACGCATACCCCAAAGTAATGCAAAAAATCAAAACGTTTTCTTTAAGATTTCTATATGCCGTATCAATCGTTGTACTTCAAGTTCTAAAGTACCGTTGTAAACACCTCTAATATGACCTTCCCTATCGACCAAAATAAAGTTTTCTGTATGGATGAAGTTATTATCATCTTGGGTTTTTACAAAATCTTCGTCTGCAAAATAGCCTTCCCTAGCTATTTTATAGATCGCGTCCGTATTGCCCGTAACTAAATTCCATTGCGGTAACTGTACCTGGTTCTCTTTGGCATAGATTTCCAGTTTATCAACGGTATCATACCATGGCATTACAGAATGTGATAATAACATGATATCGTCATCATTCTTATAGGTATCCCTAAGGATACCCATATTCTTAGTGAGTTTTGGGCATATACCCGGACATATGGTAAAAAAGAAATCGGCTATATATATTTTTCCTTCATACGTTTTGTTGGTAACCCGTTCTCCTTTCTGGTTGGTAAAGGAAAAATTAGGGACCTTATGGGTACCATGCTCCCAATCTGGAGTGAATAGGGCCGAATTAAAATAGGGAAGTCTTGAAACCCTCTGCGTTGGGGCATGTTCTGATACTTTGCTTTTTGCGTTTTCATCTGCACATGAACAAACACAGCTTAAAAAAACAACCAGAATACCAATTCTATTGAAGCGCATTGGAATTTATGTTTAGTGAATAGCATTTCTTAAGTCCAATCAACCCAAAACGTTCTCCATGTACAACCTCATAATTGGCCCTTATTTTTCCGGTATCATCCCACATTTGTTGACGGCCTTGCTCCTTCCCGTCCACATAGTTAAAATGGAGCACCAATTGTCCGTTTTTGTACCACTCCTTTCTATTGCCGTCATAGGCTCCAAAATTATTGAAACGGTAATCAAATTTTGGTTTACCATTGTCCCACCATCCTAAATGATTCCCAATTTTGATACCGTTTGCATACCTACGTTTTTGCGCCAATTGGCCATTTGCATACC
>CALGQU010000012.1 GCA_937959125.1 uncultured Croceitalea sp. | reverse complement strand
GGGACGGGTTTATAAAATCCTTCCTCATTATCATGGTAGTTGCCATGGCCATTAAACTTTGGTTTTTTACCTAATATGGTCCAACTATTTTTTAATAATGATTAACCATTAACGACATATGCCAGGATTTGAATTATTTGGAGATAAGGAACGTAAAGAAGTAGCGCAAGTACTAGATACGGGAGTATTAATGCGTTACGGTTTTGATGGTATGCGCAACGGACAGTGGAAGGCCAAGGAATTGGAAGCTGCTTTGGCAAAGCGCATGCAGGTCACCCATGCGCATCTGACCAGTAGTGGTACGGCCGCGCTTACCGTAGCCCTTGCCAGTGCAGGTATTGGGGCAGGGGATGAAGTCATCATGCCCACCTTTACCTTTGTGGCCAGTTTTGAATCTATTTTGGCCTTGGGGGCAATCCCTATTCTGGTAGATGTAGATGATACCTTAACCTTAGCTCCAAAAGCCGTTAAAGCTGCCATTACACCAAGGACCAAAGTAGTCATGCCCGTGCATATGTGCGGTTCCATGGCAGATTTAAAGGCATTACGCGGCATTTGCGATAAACACGGGCTATTGTTGTTGGAAGATGCCTGCCAGGCCATTGGGGGAACCTATGAAGGAAAACCGTTGGGAAGCATTGGCGATTTGGGCTGCTTTTCTTTTGACTATGTTAAAACAGTTACCTGCGGGGAGGGTGGTGCCGTGGTGACCAACAGCATAGCTTTCTATGAAAATGCCCATCAATATTCCGATCACGGTCATGACCATAGAGGAAACGATAGGGGCGCAGAATCTCATCCCTTTTTAGGCTACAACTACCGAATCTCGGAATTGAATGCTGCCGTTGGTTGTGCCCAATTACCACGTTTGGACGAGTTTATCGCGATTCAAAAGCAGTACTATCTTACCATAAAAGCTGCGCTGGAAGAAATTCCTGAAGTTAGTTTTAGGCGAATCCCAGAAGGCGGGGAAGGCAATTATGGATTTTTGAACTTTTTTCTTCCCACCAAAGAATTGGCACAACAAGTACATCTAGCCTTGGGAAAACATGGTGTGGACACCTGTTTTTATTGGTTTGATAACAATTGGCATTACTACCGAAAATGGGAACATCTTACAAAAGGAAAAGCCCTGGGCAAATTACCAACCGATGTTTTGGAAGGCCTACCAGATTATAAGAAATCCGATTTTTCAGCGTCCGATCATTGGGTAGGGAGAACCATATCATGTTTAATAAAGCTTGGTTGGACCGAGGAAGAAGTGGACCAACGAGCCATAAAAATGGCGGAGGTTATTAAAAGTGTGCTAAGCATTTAAAAAGACATTTTTAATACCCTACATAATCTACGATCTCCAAACCATACCCTACCATCCCTACACGTTTGGTCTGTTGGGTATTGGTCAATAAACGGATTTTGGAAATGTTCAAATCGTGCAAGATCTGCGCCCCAATTCCAAAATCTTTGGCATCCATCTCAATTTTAGGGGCTTTGGTGAGTCCATCGCCCTGCATATTCTTAAACTCGGTCAAGCGGTTCATCAAGTTCATGGATTGCGATCCCTGATTGATAAAGACCATGGCACTTTTTTCTTCAGCGTTTAGGCGGTCGAACATCCGTTTGAGCACTTCATCCGGATTTTTGGTAAGGGTTCCCAGAATGTCATTATTGACCAGGGTGGAGTTGATACGGGTAAGGATAGGTTCCCCGCTTTTCCAACTGCCACGGACCAAGGCAATATGCACTTGGTCGTTGGTGGTTTGTTTATAGGCGCGTAATCTAAAATCACCAAAACGTGTGGTAATATCAAAGGCCTCCTTACGTTCAATAAGGCTATCGTGCTCCATGCGATAGGCCACCAAATCCTCTATGGAAACTATTTTAAGATTGAATTTTTTGGCGACTTCCAGCAGTTCCGGTAAACGTGCCATGCTACCGTCCTCGTTCATGATCTCTACAATGACACCGGCGGGTTGAAGCCCTGCCAAGCGAGCAAAATCAATGGCCGCTTCGGTATGGCCCGTTCGCCTCAATACCCCGCCTTCTTTAGCTATGAGGGGAAAAATATGTCCGGGTCTCGCCAATTCATGGGGTTTGGTCCCCGCATCTGTTAAGGAGATGACCGTCTTTGCCCGATCCGAAGCGGAAATGCCCGTAGTTACCCCGTTCCCCCTTAAATCTACGGATACGGTAAATGCAGTTTCCAAGGGATCGGTATTATGGGTTACCATTTTATGTAACCCCAATTGTTCGCACCTGCCCTCTGTAAGGGGTGCACAGATCAATCCCCGCCCATGGGTAGCCATAAAGTTGATGGTCTCTGGCGTGACCAATTCTGCAGCTGCCAAGAAATCCCCTTCGTTTTCCCGGTTTTCATCGTCTACGACAATGATGACCTTGCCCGCTTTAATATCGGCAATAGCCTCGGGTATCGTATTCAACTTTACTTGTACATTGGCATTTTTAACTATTTCCATCTTCCGCTTTCTTCTTCTTAAATACATTGACCACCTTATCTATCACGTTGGCAAAACTCATAAGACCTTTGTCCGCCGTGGCCCTTTTGGTAAGGGATATGCCCAAAGGCAGCATGATCAAGGTGGAAAGCCAAGCGCCCAATATGGGGTGCATGGCGTTCTTTTTGGCATAGTTATCCGCAAATACACCAATAAAATAATATACCAAAAATAAGATAATGGCCACCACCATAGGCAAGCCCAAGCCTCCTTTTCTAATAATGGCCCCTAAAGGTGCCCCCACAAAAAATAGGATAATACAGGAAAAGGCTAGGGCAAATTTTTTGTGCAAGGATAAAATATGCCTGTTGTGTATTTCATAGCGTTTATTCAGCTCTTCCTTTTTGCCCTTTACGGTATTCAATATATTATTGACCGTGTTCTTGGCATTGCCGAACATTTGTGCCTTTTGCCACTCTGGTAACAAGGCCGTGATATCCCCTTTGGCAAAGGCAATATCCGCTAAGCTGTCTTTTTCTTTCCCCTTCCCCTTATTGGGAGTGGGATAGTCTAATTTTTTGCTCAAGGAGTCTGCGATTTTTACCGGAAACGCGCCCATCCGGGCCGCAATATTCTTAGAAAATGCCCTTACTTGTTTGATATTATTGTCTTTAAGGGAATCAATATCCTTGGCCAAACGAAAGACATTTTTCATCTTGTCCGTGGTAATATCGGATTCTTCTTCAATATTCTGGTCGTTTAAGGCGGATACGTCAATATTATTGATATAGGTTTCAAATTTTGCCTTTGCAAAAGGTTTTTTACGCTTTTCCTTGGTGGCTTTGGGCTGCGTTTCCTTGTAGTAGTACCCATCGTTCAACACCAATTGGATAATATCCGATTTCTCACTACTGATCAGTTCGCCGGTTTTTGCCACGATGACCGTAGAGTTTACTTTGTTGGCATCTTTTTGATGAATGATCACGTCTCTTAAAAAACGGTCGTTTTCCCCATACTTTTCGGCTACTTTGATATTCATGTCCGTACCCTCAATATCGCTAAAAACCCCTTCCACAATAACTGCGGCAGGTTTGACTTTTGCAATATTGCGGCGCATGTTAAAGATTTTCTGTTCAGAAGCTGGGATAACGTTATTGGCAAAGAAGAACGTAACGCCCCCCAATACGGTAACAAAGATCACAAGGCTCCGCATAGCGCGCTGTAACGAAATCCCAGAGGCTTTCATAGCGGCAAACTCATAGTTTTCCGCAAAGGAACCAAAAGTCAAAATAGAGGAGAGCAGTACGGTAAGTGGTAATACCTTCTCGGTCAAATTGGGCATCAAATAAAAGAGGAACTTGCCAATAATGATCAAGTCCAAATCTTTTCCTGCAAGGTCATCAATGAACAACCAAACCGTTTGAAAGATGAAAATCACCATTAAGATGACAAACGAACTGAAAAAATTGTACAGAAAGCTGCTTAGAATGTAGCGGTCCAGTATTTTCAAGACATCAAATTCATCCGTTACTATTATTCTTTTTGGGTCGGGTGTTCTTCAAAAACCTAATTCACACTACTATAAGTTGTGTTACATAAGCTTCGTAAAGATGCTAGTTTCTAATAATGTAATAGCCGTCGTTCTTGTACTTGGCTTCATCAAAAGTAAACAAGCTTTTTGACAAGGGCTGATCGGTTTTGAAAGAATTAACGGTAATGGTGGTTTTGGTACCGTTCTTACCGGTTTCTATCAATTTATGGATATGTTTGGTTTCTGCATCTATACCCAACAAAATGGTCTTTATTTCCGTATTGGTGTCTATAGGAACCAATTTTATAAATTGGATTTTACGTCCTTTTATGTTTTGTAAGATGTCCCATTCGTAATTATGGTCTTCTTTATAAAAGGTCAACATTTTTGAGGGGGTAACCGTGTTTTCCCCTTCGCTGGGTGCCTCAATGGTGACCTCTTCATTGTCCGGTACAATGGTGTAGACCAAGTTACCATCAAACAATTGCTGGGATCCAAAAAGGTCTACCAAATAATCATCACCCTGCAAAATGGCTTTCCCTTTGGTTTCACTTTTGGTATTTGCTTCTGTATTCTCCAACGCATACACAAAATCAATTTGAATATTATCATAGGCCGTAACCTTATTGTAGACCTCATCCAACAAGGCTTTTGCTTTTTGCGAACTTTGGGCAAAACCGTTGAAGGCAATACATACCAATGCTAGGAATAGTGTTTTTTTTAACATGTGTTTCTTAATTTGTCTCGTTTTGTAATAATTGATCTAAGGCTATCATATCCGGCACCAAAACCTGTCTTGCCTTACTCCCTTCAAATGGACCTACAATTCCGGCCGCTTCCAACTGATCAACAATGCGTCCGGCCCTGTTATAGCCTAATTTTAATTTTCTTTGGATGAGCGATGCGGAACCTTGTTGGGCAATGACGATGACCTCCGCGGCTTCCCTAAATAATTTATCCCTATCCGAAATATCATAATCAATACCCGTGCCAGAATCTTCCCCTACATATTCCGGTAATTCATGTGCACTTGGATAGGCCCGTTGCGAACCGATATACTCCGTAATTTTTGCTACTTCTGGAGTGTCCACAAAAGCGCACTGTATCCTGGTGACATCATTTCCTTGGGTATAGAGCATATCCCCACGCCCTATCAATTGATCCGCTCCTTGGGCATCCAAGATGGTTCTGGAATCTATTTTTGAGGTGACCCTAAAGGCTATCCTGGCAGGGAAGTTGGCCTTGATCAAACCGGTAATCACATTTACGGACGGACGTTGGGTGGCAATGATCAAATGGATGCCTATTGCCCGTGCCAACTGCGCCAATCGTGCAATGGGGGATTCTACCTCCTTACCGGCGGTCATGATCAAATCCGCAAATTCATCCACCACAAGAACGATGTAGGGTAAAAATTTATGGCCGTCATTGGGATTCAATTTTCGAGCTTTGAATTTGGTATTGTATTCTTTAAGGTTCCGTACCATGGCGAGTTTTAGCAACTCGTAACGGTTGTCCATTTCAATACAGAGCGAATTAAGGGTATTGATGACTTTGGTATTATCCGTAATGATAGCTTCGTCAGAATCTGGTAGTTTGGCCAGATAATGCCGCTCAATCTTATTGAAAAGGGTGAGCTCTACCTTTTTGCGATCTACCAGAACAAACTTGATTTCCGCCGGATGTTTTTTGTAGAGTAGGGAGGTAATCACGGCATTCAATCCTACGGATTTCCCTTGACCTGTGGCACCTGCCATGAGCATATGGGGCATTTTGGCAAGATCTACCACAAACGTTTCGTTGCTTATGGTCTTACCAAAAGCAATGGGCAATTCCATCTCCGCATTTTGGAATTTTTTAGAGGCAATTACGGAACGCATGGATACCGTGGAAGCAGTTTTATTGGGGACTTCTATACCAATGGTCCCTTTACCGGGTATGGGCGCGATGATACGAATACCAAGGGCCGCTAGGGAAAGTGCGATATCATCCTCCAAATTTTTAATCTTTGAGATACGAATGCCCGCTTCCGGTACTATTTCATACAGTGTTACGGTTGGTCCTATGGTCGCCTTTATTTGGGCAATACCAATTTTATAATTCTTTAAGGTGGTTACAATTTTGTTCTTATTTTCCTCAAGTTCTTCTTGGTTGATGGTAATTCCACCGGAAGCCCCATGGGCATCGAGTAAGTCCAAGGTTGGAAACTTATAATTGCTTAATTCCAAGGTAGGGTCAAATTCCCCAAAATCTTCCACCAGTTGTTCCGCTTTTAGCTCATGGACCTCTTTTTCTTCGGGTACTTTGCTGACCTCTAAATCAATATTGGGTTCCTCTTGCGGTAGATTAACGTCCAAACCTGCTTCGGGTTCCAAAGGCGGAATGTCCTTTTTATGGGTATAGGTATCCAATTCTAGTTCTTGGTCCTCCTTATGGGGTAGGGTATCCAGATCTAAAGACATTTCGGTATCCATTACGGCACTTTCCGAGGGTTGGAACTCCTTTTTCATGGAAGCGCGTTTTTCCCTTAGGTATTGACCAATAGCCTCCGGGGAAAAATTGAACAAGCGCACCAAAATGACCACCAAGGTGAAGACCAATAGTAACAGCACCCCGATTGTACCGGTATAATCCTGCATAAAATCATTCATTTCAAATCCTATCAACCCGCCTAATAAGGGTTGTTCCGCGGCAAAGAAGCCTAAAGCTATAGAAACCCAAATCATGCCTAACAATCCCCAAATCCATTTGCCCCACAACTTTTTTCCGTCCAGTCCAAGAAATAAGTATAGTCCGGTGATGGCCAAGAGTATTGGAAAAGCAAAAGATGCTAAACCAAAACCTTGGTACATAAAAAAATGACTTACGGCGGCACCAAATTTATTGAGTAGGTTGGCAGCTTGGGCATTGCGATCGCTGAATTCCGTTAATAAACTTTGATCTTCTTGCCAGTTAAAGTAAAAGGAGATAAACGAGAAGAACAATGCAATGGCCAAGACAATCAAAAGGCAACCTAAGATGACCTTATTTTGTTTGGAAAGCGTAAAAGAAGCCTTTTTCTTAGGGGCCGCTTTTTTAGATGTTCTACGTTTTTTGGCCATTAAAATGGATTAAAGGGAACAAATTTACAAATTTACCGTGCTAGTGGACCGTGGGAACGCGAACTAAAAAAATTTAGGGACGTAGATGAGTAAACCTACAATACCTGCCATAAGGGATACCGCCATAACGGCACCTGCTGACACGTCTTTGATAAATCCAATTTTTTTATCATAGTTGGGTTGTACAAAGTCGCAAAGTTTTTCAATACCGGTATTCATACCTTCTACGGCCATGACCATACCAATGGCCAAACATTGGATGCACCATTCCGTGATGGAAATTTCCAAATAGAATCCCAAAGCGGTCATTAAAAGTGCGATGAAGAACTGTATTTTAATACTCGCTTCTGTTCGTATCAACAGAAAAAGACCCTTAAAGGCAAATCCAATGCTCTTTAACCTATTTTTTGCAAACGACTCCTTAGGCATCCATCAATGCTTCTAATGCCGCCTTATAATTAGGCTCATCGGCAGTTTCTTGTACTTGCTCCGTATGGACTATTTTTCCTTGCTCATCCAACACTACGATACATCTGGAGTGTAGCCCCGCAAACGGTCCCGTGGCAAACTCCAATCCGTATGTTTTTCCAAAGCCCCCTGTTTTAAAATCAGAGAGCATTTCCACATTTTCTATGCCCTCCGCTCCGCAAAAGCGTTGTTGTGCAAAAGGAAGGTCCCTGGAGATGCATACCACTTTAGTACCTTTTAGTTCTGCTGCTTCTTGGTTAAATTGTCGCACGGATTTGGCGCAGGTTCCCGTATCTACGCTGGGGAAAATATTCAAGACCACTTTACTGCCTTCGTAGGCACTTAGGCCCACCTCTGACAAGTCCGTTTTGGTAAGTTTAAAGTCGGGAGCTTTGGTATTACTATGGGGAAGTTCACCTACCGTAGTTACGGGTGTCCCCCCTAATGTTATGGATGCCATGTTATCATTTTAAAATTTGACGTGAAGGTATAAAACCAATAGGCTAAAACCAATAAGATGGGCCGTAAAATATTAAGCTAGTTCCGTAGTGGTCAATTGTTTTATTTTGATGTTGAAGGCTGCAAAAATAAGCGTCATAAACGGACTCAACCAGTTGAAAACGGCATAGAGCGCATACTCACCGACCCCAACACCCAAAACACCACTATGATACGCCCCACAGGTATTCCAAGGCACCAGTACAGAGGTTACCGTTCCAGAATCTTCCAAAGTCCGGCTTAGGTTTTCTGGGGCCAATCCTCTTTCTGCATAGGCTTTGGAAAACATTTTACCTGGCACGACAATGGCCAAATATTGATCCGAAGCGGTGATGTTCAATGCCAAACAACTCCCCACCGTACTGGCAAAAAGACCGAAGGTAGTTTTTGCCATGGCCAATAGGGATTTGGTGATACGTTGTAACGCACCAATGCCATCCATAATGCCGCCAAAAACCATGGCACATACAATGAGCCAGATGGTTCCCAACATGCCTTTCATTCCCCCTGAGGAGAATAAATCGTTTAAGGAAGCATCGGATGTTGTTATCGCCGTATCCGTGGTAATCGCATTTAAGATTCCTTTGTAGGCGGACTCAAAACTCAAGGTATCACTCCCGGCGATATTGGTAATGATATCCGGTTGAAAAATTAAAGCGAACGCTGCTCCCAACAGGGTTCCAATAAGTAAAGCCAGAAGTGGAGGAGCTTTTTTTACGATCATAAAAATAACGGCTGCGGGAACCAAAAACAGCCACCCGTTGATATTGAAAGTAGATTCAATAGTATCTAATATCAAAGCTGTATCCGCTACACCGCTAGTATCAATATTAAAACCTAGGATAATAAAAAAGAGTAAGGTAATCGTAATGGTGGGCACCGTAGTCCAGGCCATATATCGAATATGGGAGAACAATTCGCCTCCTGCCATGGCCGGGGCCAAATTTGTCGTATCACTCAAAGGAGATAATTTATCCCCAAAATAAGCACCGGATAAAACTGCTCCTGCGGTCATTCCCAGAGAAATTCCTAAAGCCTCCCCAATGCCTACCAAAGCTATACCTACTGTTGCCGCCGTGGTCCAGCTACTTCCGGTAGCGACGGAAATAATGGCACAAATGACAACACAAGCCGCTAAAAATATGGTGGGATTAAGGATTTGCAGTCCGTAATAAATCATGGCAGGGATAATACCGCTTACCAACCAAGTGCCGCTTAAAGCCCCTACCATCAACAAAATAAGTATGGCCCCAGTAGTGGATTTTACATTTTCCGCCACTTCGGCAAGCATTTGTTTATACGATACTTTATTGAAGAAACCAACAATAGCGGCTACGGCACCACCGAGCAATAAAATAAATTGGTTGGAACCCCCTAAGGCATCATCCCCAAAAACATAAACGTTGTAAGCCAGCATGGCAACAAGCGCGAAAACAGGTAATAAAGCCTCCCAAATATGGAGTTCTTTGTTTTCAACAATATGCTCATTTTCCCTATGGTTAGGTTTGTTGGTATTTTCTGACATGGCCTTTTACAAAGTTGGTGGAGAGTAATATTACGACTTTGCCCTATGTTCTCCAAACCAATTGACAGCTTAGGTTAAAATGACTCCACCTTCTAAAATGTCAAGTTCTTGCATACAGGCCTTCATATCCAAATAGGTTTTATGTATGTCATTATCCAATCCAACGGAAAAACGTATCAATCCATCCGTTAGGCCCATCTCTTGTTGTTCTTCTTCCGGGATTTCAGAAGAGGTGGATGTACCCGGCGCGCTAAAAAGGGTTTTGTAAAAGCCGAGACTAACGGCCAAGTATCCTAGGTTCTTATGTTGCATCATCTCCATAAGGGCATTGGCTTTTTCTAGGGAACCGACATCAATGGTAAGCAACCCCCCAAAACCGTATTCGGTATTCATCTGTTCCTTAAAAACGGAATGCCCTTTGTGTGATTTAAGTCCTGGGTAACCAACTTTTAGACCATCGTTCTCAAAACATTGGGCCAAGTGCATGGCATTCTCACTGTGTTTTTTAATCCGGATGTGTAGCGTCCTCATATTCTTGAGGATACTGGCAGCGCGCAAACTATCCAAGGTACTCCCAAATAACATTCCGGCACCTTCATTAACATCCTTTAAAGAAAGACAGAATTCAGAAGTACCGCAAACCGCACCGGCAACACAATCGCTAGTGCCGTTAATAAATTTGGTGAGGCTATGGATAACAATATCCGCTCCCAAATGTGCTGCGCCAATGCTTAAGGGTGAAAAGGTGTTGTCCACTACCAAGGGAATACCATGCTTTTTAGCTAAAGCGGACATAGCCTTGATATCCGCTACTTCCAAAAGAGGGTTGCTAACGACCTCACAATAAATCATTTTAGTTTTAGGTGTTATCTGGCTGGCTACTTTTTCCAGATTGGTGATGTCCACAAAAGAAGTTGCGATATCGTATTTTTTTAAAAAGTTTTTCATGAAGGCATAAGTGCCCCCATAAATGGTACGGCTGGTAACGATATGGTCCCCAGCATTGCAAAGTTGCATGATAACGGCACTAATGGCACCCATACCACTAGCGTATACATTGGCTGCCTCGGTTCCTTCCATAGCGGCCAATGCTTCGCCCAGATAAAGGTTGGAAGGGGAAGAATGCCTGCTGTACAGATAACAACCTTCGGTATTGCCCTCAAAGGTATCGAACATGGTTTTTGCAGATAAAAAAGTATAGGTAGATGAATCTGATATGGAAGGATTTACACCCCCAAACTCTCCAAAATACTGTAATTCTTGTAACTGCGCTGCCGACTTGTACTTCATCTTTAACTATTTTAAGTAAAAATAATTTTAATTAAATTTTATATCAATTAAAATATAGTATATTAGTTTTTAAATCTATATTTTATAATTATTTAGATTTTAATTCGATTTACTGTTACTTATATCTTTAGAATAGGAAAATCTATCCACAAAAAATGGACACTACCGATAAAAAATTGTTACAGCTCCTGCAAGAGGATTGCAAAAAAACCACCAAAGAGTATGCGTTACAATTAAATCTCTCTACCACGGCGGTGTATGAACGTATTAAACGCTTGGAGCGCGAAGGTACCATCACCAAATACGTGGCTTTGGTAGACAAAACAAAGGTCAACCGTAGTTTTACGGTGCTCTGTCATGTAAAACTTATCCAGCATACCAAAGACAATATAATGCGATTTGAAAAGCAGGTACTTTCCTTGAAAGAAGTAAAGGAGTGCCATCATATTAGTGGGGATTACGACTATATTTTGACCATTCATTTGGCAAACATGCAGGCATATCGGGAATTTATGGTCAGCAAGCTCACCACCATAGACCAAATTGGAAGTACCCAAAGCTCTTTTGTCATCAATTCCGTTAAAAATTCCACAGCAGTTTATATTAGTGAAACTTAATTTTAGAGGCCTGTAAGACATCCTAAAAATTATAAGCTAAATCCCGCTTATGAATAGGATTTTAGTAATCCTTGGAACTTCTCCGATAATAGGATCGAGAGGTTACCTTTAGGTCCATTTTAAGCTAAAATGCTGTTAAAATGGCAATATAACTGGTTTGATTGGGTTTATCTTTAGTAGACAATCAAAAAACAATCATCATGATGACCCGTCGTAATAGGGTGTTGCTCATTTCCGCGGCGACCGCTTTAGGCTGTGCAGCACTTATCCTATATACCAAAATATCCAAAGACATTATTTTTAATGGGTTACGGTATTGTTCCTTACAGCAATTGGATGTGGTATTGGGTCCGGCAGCCTTATTGACATCGGCCAGTTTCTCAGGATTTTTGGCCTCTTTGATTGTTATTAGAAAAAGTTTGATTCCACATATGGTCATGTCACTTTATGTAATGGCCAAAATGTTCTTTGCAAGCACGTGCCCAGATTTTTCGAGTCCGTTGTGGTTTGATGCCACCCTAAATGCTGCCTTGCTATCCGGTATATGGTTGGGTCATTATATGGCAGAAAAGTTTCCGTTGGCACCAATATAGAAAACATCCAGTTCCCAAAAACATTCGTATTTTTGCTTTCGTTTTTATGATATAATTTTAATAAAAATTGTAGTGATATGAGTGAATATGATGTGGTTGTTATAGGGTCCGGCCCTGGAGGATATGTTGCAGCGATCCGATGTGCACAATTAGGCATGAAGACTGCAATTATAGAGAAATATGCCACTTTGGGAGGTACTTGCCTTAACGTTGGCTGTATTCCCTCCAAAGCCTTATTGGACTCTTCCCATCACTATGAAGATGCGGTAAAACATTTTGAAACCCATGGTATTGAGATTCCCGGAGAGGTGAAAATCAATTTGGAAAAGATGATCGGGCGCAAACAAGCCGTTGTTGACCAAACCACAAAGGGGATAGAATTTTTGATGGACAAGAATAAAATTGAGGTCCATTACGGTATCGGAAGTTTTAAGGATGCCAACACTATTAATATTACCAAAGAAGATGGTAGCACCGATACCATTTCTGCCAAAAACACCATTATAGCTACCGGTTCAAAACCTTCTACACTGCCATTTATCACATTGGACAAAGAACGGGTCATTACTTCTACGGAGGCGTTAAAGCTCAAGGAAGTGCCCAAGCACATGATTATCATTGGAGGTGGGGTCATTGGATTGGAACTGGGACAAGTATACAAACGTTTGGGTGCCGATGTTTCCGTAGTGGAGTATATGGATCGGATTATCCCCGGAATGGATGGGGCACTTTCCAAAGAATTGATGAAAGTGATGAAAAAACAAAAAGTAAAGTTCCATCTATCCCATAAAGTAAAATCGGTGGAACGAAATGGGGATGAAGTAATCATCAAGGCCGATGATAAAAAAGGACAGGAAGTAGAATTCAAAGGGGACTATTGCCTTGTTTCCGTAGGAAGAAGACCTTTTACGGACGGGCTTAATGCCGCTGCCGCAGGAGTAGAGCTGGATGAAAAGGGTAGGGTAGTGGTCAACGACCATTTACAGACCAGTGCCTCCCATATTTATGCTATTGGTGATGTGGTACGCGGAGCGATGCTTGCACATAAGGCCGAGGAAGAAGGCACCATGGTAGCCGAGTTATTGGCCGGTCAAAAACCCCATATAAATTACAACCTTATTCCCGGTGTGGTCTATACTTGGCCAGAAGTTGCTGCCGTTGGTAAGACCGAAGAAGAATTAAAAGAAGCCGGCGTTGCCTATAAATCCGGGCAATTTCCCATGCGTGCTTTAGGTCGCGCACGGGCTAGCATGGATATCGACGGTTTTGTAAAAATATTGGCAGATAAGGAAACCGATGAAGTATTGGGTGTCCATATGATAGGGGCCAGATGTGCCGATTTAATTACGGAAGCGGTGACCGCCATGGAATTTAGGGCTTCTGCAGAAGATATGTCGCGTATGAGCCATGCCCATCCTACCTATGCCGAAGCGGTGAAAGAAGCCGCCTTGGCGGCGACCGGAGATCGGGCCTTGCATATTTGATTGTTACGTCTTACGATATTTACCAAATAGTATGGGCAAGACCTGCATTTGAGTTTCCGACTTATCTGGATTCGTATATTTTGATATTCACAATATTTGAATTACTTATTCGTTTTGTGTTAAATCAAACCTTTCAAACTAAACCTTAATGAAAAGAATTAGTTCCCTCCCAATATTCTCCTTTTCCCTTATGTTAATCTTTGTTTTGTTTGTTGGCTGCTCTTCAGACAATGAAGCGGAAGATAGTGTTACTAACCGGGCACCTAGTATTTCAAACCAGTCCTTTTCTGCATCAGAGCTCATTGATGATCAAACGGTCATTGGAACTGTTCAGGCTAACGACCCCGACAATGATAATTTAACTTTTAGTATTACGGCCAACGCTAATGGCCTTTTCGAAACAAGTTCGGCAGGAGCGTTATCATTGGTAAGTGGACAAAACTTAGATTTTGAGACTGCACAAAGTCATACGATTACCGTTCAGGTTTCTGACGGTACGGCGCAATCTTCAGCCCAAATTACCATCAATGTTACTGATGAAACCGAAAATTTAGCTCCGATTATCGAAGCACAAGATTTTTCTGCCCGGGAAGATATAACCGATGTTGATGTTATTGGTACGATAATGGCCACGGACCCCGATGAAGATGCCTTGACCTTTAGTATTGTGGGTGCTACCGCAGACAATACCGATTTTACCGGTCTTTTTGAAATTGACGAAAACTCTGGTGAACTGAGTTTGGTCGCCGGTCAAAATTTGGATTTTGAGGCACAGACGAATTTTAGTTTGACTATAGCTGTATCGGATGGGGAGCTTGAGACGGAAGGAATAGTTGAACTTATGGTCATAAATGTTGATGAAGGTGGTGAGGCTTTCGTTACCGTTTGGAGAACAACAAGCACGGATGAGACCATCACTATCCCTGTCGGTTCCATCAATACGACGAATTTCATGGTAGATTGGGGAGATGGTACGATGGATTTGGATTTGTCTGGAAACGCCCAGCATACCTATAGCGCACCGGGAGACTATACGATTTCTATTTTTGGTAATTTCCTAACGGTAAGACTGGATATGGTTGATGTGGAAAATGCCCGTAAAATCCTATCTGTAGAGCAATGGGGCACATTGGTCTGGTTAAGTATGGAAAATTCATTTAGAAATTGTACCAACCTTGTTATCAATGCTACTGATGTTCCCGACCTTTCGCAAGTACAGAGTATGGAAAATATGTTTGAAAGGGCCAGCAGCGTAAATAGTGATTTAAGTGCTTGGGATGTAAGTAATGTTACCAATATGCACGGGCTTTTTGAAACTGCACTTAGCTTTAATGGGGATATTAGCACATGGGATGTTGGAAATGTAACCGATATGAGTAATATGTTCGCTTCCTTTAACACGGATACACAATCTAGTTTCAACGGGGATTTAAGTGCTTGGAACGTAAGCAATGTTACCGATATGAGCAGTATGTTTGCCAATGCCGTAAATTTTAACGGTGATATCAGCGCATGGGATGTTAGCAATGTTACGGATATGAACGGCATGTTCGAAACTATAATGAACCCCAATCTGATTTCTAGTTTCAATGGAGATCTAAGTGCATGGAATGTGGGCAGTGTAACTAATATGAGTGGTATGTTCGCCAACGCGGTAAGCTTTAATGCCGATATCAGTGCCTGGGACGTAGGAAATGTAACATTTATGTCAAGAATGTTTATAGATGCCATTGCCTTTAATGGAGATCTTAGTGCTTGGAATGTAAGTAATGTCACAAGGATGAACAGAATGTTTGGGGGCACTACACCTACCACTGCCGGTAGTTTTAATGGTGATATCAGTTCCTGGGATGTTAGTAGTGTTACGGATATGAACGGTATGTTCGCATTCAACCAGGCTTTCAATGGTACTATTGGCAGTTGGGATGTTAGTAATGTCGCCAATATGAGTAGTCTGTTTAATGGCGCGATATCTTTTAACCAGGACTTGGACAATTGGGATGTAGGGAATGTCACCGACATGCGATTTATGTTCCAAGAAGCACGTTCATTTAATGGAGAAATACGCAGTTGGAACGTGGGTAATGTGACGGATATGGAGAATATGTTTAGAAGGGCAGATAATTTTAATCAAGATATTGACAATTGGAATGTGGGCAACGTTACCAATATGGAATCTATGTTCGAAAATGCAGGAACCTTCAATCAAGATTTGACACCGTGGGACGTCTCCAACGTTACTAGTTGTAACTCGTTCTCCGGCGGTTCTCTAAGCCAGCTAGACCCAGTAAACGTGCCTAATTTCACAAATTGCAACCCTAACTAAAAAATACGATCAGTTATTGAGGGGTTTAAAAAAGATAGTGACGAGTTTGAAAAATAAGATTTTCCTTTAGTGGCTCATCTTATTTGATCAATTCCACATCCGGATATGCTGCTTTGTACCCAAACCAAAAGGCGTTATGCGATTGAAAACGGTTTAATACCGATCCATTTTGATTGACCATCTTATTTTCCTTAATGGTCCACCGTAGTCCCTTTTCATCGGTAGCTGTGCTTTGACCATCAAAATTGGTGAATGTAATACCCTTGGTCTTAAAAACGCGATGTGCTCCTGTCTTATCCGTAAAAACGGTAAAGGGTACTTTTCCTATTTTATGCTGGTACACTTTGTTTTTCTTAAGGAATTTACTGCTAATGGCAATATTTAAATTCGGTTCCTCTGGCAGACGTATGGCTAGAATCTCGTCTTTATTGTTAAGACTGGTATCAATATTGGGTACGGTAAACATAAGGTCGTCCGTAGCAAAATAGTCTTTATAGGCTACGCCTTCCCTGTAATCCCTGCGGTGCCCCGTATTTAATGAAAGTACTTTGGTATCTGGATGGCGTTTTTTCCATTCGCCCCAAGTGGTGGTGACCACGCTTAAATAATCCAACTTGATGCCTTTTCCAACCAGTGGCCCTATAACGGGTTCGCCATCTAACGTACTCCATAAGGATTGTGTTGCCTTATCATACATCAACTTATTGGAACGGTATAGAAAACCACTGGTTCCCATCTGGTGGTTAACGCCGTTCTGTTCTGTTCTGTATAGGATGACCGTTCCACATAGCGTACAATAGACTCCGGCCACATCCACCCCGCCAACGGTATCCACAAACATTTCATGCCAAGCCAAAATCTGCTTGGGATAGGCACGTGCATCCCCATTTACCTCAATACCAAATACAATGGATGTATCTTTTAGGTAGGTAGCCTCTAAGGCCCCCAACATTTTTGGTTGCCGTAAGGGGGGAATTCCATCTTGTAGGACACCGCCCCATCGGACTTCATCCAAACGGATGGTAGCCTGCTTTTCCCGATCTAAAAAATAACGGCTGAATTTTGAATCGATGCCTTCATGCAAAGCCGCTTTAAAAGCGAAATAATCGTCAGGATAGGTTTCATCCTTGTTCCAAAGCCATTGGTACCATTTGTCCAAATCATACCCATAAGACTTGTTTGTCTTTTGTTGGAGCAGTTTTAATAGCTTGCTTGATGTTCTGGTGTTTTGCGAAAAATAAAGGGTTTCCAAAAGAAAAATCTCATAGGAAGAATCCCATTCCGCATCAAGTTGATCTATAATCGCATTGATGCTTTTTTCAGATTTTTCCGTTAACAAATTCAAGAAATAAGAAGTAACGGGAACCTCCTTAGCCTCAATCTCATGGGTACCCATAGCTGTTGAATCCCTATCGAAATAATGAAAACTGGCAAGACCAAAGTATAGTGAAAAGAATAGAACACTCTTTATTTTTAAGGATGTCATCATAGCGCTGGTTTTTTCGGTTGGTCGAAGGTTTTTACCGTTACCTTAATTTTTAACGAAGAATTAACCCTAAGGTTCAGAAGGTTGGTAATGTTTTTAAGAAATTTTAGTCCAACACAAAGGATGGTCAAAGCATGGATACTAACGCCAATGGTATTGTTACAAAGGGGATTTCAACGGGTAAACTTAATACATTGATATACGATGGAAACAAAAACGGGATAACTTACTATCCCCTGACCCTAACTAAAATCCTCTGAAAGATAACTCGAATTTTAACCAAAACCTCTCGAAGCATGGGATCCAAACGCTTGGTGAGAATGAGTGTATTATTTTTTATAATTTCAATACGGGTATTTACTTGTGTTTTGATGGTCGCTTTATGCGTATTGTACCGCAAAGCCAAATACGTGCATACGAACATAAAGACCAAAGCACCGGGAACAATAAGTATTGGAGCAAGGGAATGACTGAAAAAACGATACAATCCCAATCCGGTAAAACTTCCGTAAAGAAGGATAAAATGGATAATATAAATGGCTAGGGTACTGGAACCAATGGCCAATAAAGTTTTTTGTTCCAAGTACTTCCTAATCAGCATAAATAAAGCAAAGACCAACAATACGTCCCCTAAGCGTATGAACAGATAATTGTTTTCCTCGATACTTCTAAAAAGGGATATCCCAGTGTTTTTATAAAGCCAGATAAACCCATCTGAAGAGAAGAAAAGCAAGGTAGTCCCCAAGACCAAAGCAAGGGAAATGGCAACAGGATATAGGTTTTTATGGGATTTAAACTTGGTAAACAGTAGCGAGAAAAAGCTTCCAATTGTAGCATAACCCAACCAGGGGATAATGGTAAATACTGAACCATTGACCTTGGTAAAATAGTTGGCAATGGCATTGGGTAAGAAGGTAAAATCCCAGCTTTTATAAAATGGCTCAAACAAGAACAACACTAAGGTGGTGCCAATAAAAATTGCCGAAAGTAACCAGGGTTTACGATGCACGGCAAAGAGATACATGCCAATAATGGCAAGAATGGACAATCCTATGCAATGCAACACATCTACCAAATAAAATCCGTCATAAATTTCACCTTGCAGCAATCCAAAAAGGTTCATCCGTAACAGGTATCCTATAAACAGGAGTTGTAACCCTCTTTTTATTCCTTTTTTGACTCTAGGATTTTCCCAACCTTTTTGCGGGGATTTAATCAATAAATAGGTAAAAATAAATCCTGATACCGTAAAGAACACCGGGGCGGTGATTCCCCTAAAATACAGCCAAATGTTATAAAAAATACTATTGGTATCCCTAAAGGCATTGTCCAAAAGTCCGTCCACAAAGTGTCCTTGCAGCATCATGAGTATGGCCCATGCGCGCATGACATCAATAAAAAATAATCTTGTGGTACTGGACTTCATACGATTCTTACTATCCTATATACTGAAATTCAGCACTTTTGGATGTTTAAAGGGCAAAATTAGAAAATTTTAGGGCAGGTGTGTGGTTTTTGCGGTATTTTAGCGGATAATCCAAGAGATACGCATTATGGCTAAGATTTTGGCATTCGCAGGAAGTAATTCTTCCGTTTCCATCAACTACAAATTGGTAGAACACACCACTTCTTTACTATCCGGACACAGTATACAACTGCTTAATATGTCCAATTTTCCTTTTCCCATGTACAGTGCTGATTATGAAACCGCAAATGGATATTCCAATTCTTTGATAGAGTTGAAAAACGATATTCAAAAATCGGACGGGTTACTTATTTCTGTCAATGAACATAATAGCAATCCATCCGGGTTTTTTAAAAACCTGTTGGATTGGCTCTCTCGCGTAGATCGTGGTTTTTTGGAAGGAACCAAGGTTTTGTTGATGTCCACTTCGCCGGGAAAAGGTGGGGCAAAGCATGCATTGGCCGTGGTAGAGCAACTCTTACCAAGATTTGGGGCTACCATCACCGGTACTTTTTCTTTGCCTTTGTTCAATGAGAATTTTAAAGTTGGGGAAGGGATTGCCCATGCGGAACTTTCTAAACTGCATCAAGATCAACTTGATCAATTTTTAAACGCTTTATAGCACAAATCATTGAGAGAGCGTAAGCACTTTGAGTTAAGGGATGCTGCAGGTTTTAAGCAATCGCTCTTGCAATGGGCCTCGCAATTTGAGGAAGTAATTTTTTTGGACAGCAATGACCTTAAGGACAGTTATACTTCTTATGATGCTATAGTGGCGGTGGATGCCCAAAGCTTTTTAAAAGCAAAGGAGGGAGAAGCCTTTGAAGCCCTCTCTCGCTATAAAAAAGAGGTGCAAGATTGGTTATTTGGCTATTTGGGTTACGATTTAAAAAATGAGTTGGAACGCCTTGATTCCAAAAACGCTGATGGTCTTCATTTTGAAGACCTTTATTTTTTTCAACCTAGGCGCATTATAACAATAAAGGAAAATAAAGCCGAATTTTTATATCTGGATGCATACAAAGAACGGATTTCCGATGATTTTCAGGAAATCCTAAGGCATGGCACAAAAAAATTAGACCGTCCAAACTCATGCAAAAAACCAAAGATTCGACTTAAAATCCATAAAGAGGAATACCTTGATAAAGTTAGCGAGATACTGAAGCGTATTCATCTTGGTGATATTTACGAAGTTAATATTTGCCAAGAGTTTTTTGTTGAAGGTTGCGAAATTGATCCTTTGGCCACGTTTAAAAATTTGAATACTATTTCTGCGTCCCCTTTCGCAGCATTTTTAAAATGGGACCATAACTATGCCCTATGTGCTTCTCCAGAGCGCTATCTTAAGCGAGAAGGGGAAACGGTAATTTCCCAGCCCATAAAGGGTACTGCAGCACGTTCCCAGGACTTGGGTGAAGATCGGGAACTACGGGATGCCTTGCAAAAAGATACTAAAGAACAAGCAGAAAATGTGATGATCGTAGACTTGGTACGGAACGATCTATCCAAAAAATCAAAAAGAGGAAGCGTTAGGGTAGAAGAACTGTTTGGGGTGTATTCTTTTAAGCAAGTACACCAAATGATTTCTACGGTCAAAGCGGAGTTTCATAAAAGTGTAGATTCCCTTGATGTTATTAAGGATTCTTTTCCAATGGGCAGTATGACCGGTGCACCCAAGATTGCAGCAATGCAGCTTATTGAGGAAACCGAAGTTTCAAAAAGGGGCCTCTACAGCGGAGCCATTGGTTACTTTACCCCAACCGATGATTTTGATTTTAACGTAGTCATCCGCAGTATTCTATACAATGCGGATCGTAACTATGTTTCGTATACCGTAGGTGGTGCCATAACGGCGAATTCCGTTCCCTTAAAAGAATATGAAGAATGCTTATTAAAGGCAAAAGCAATGCGAAGTGTATTGGAAAGCCATGGAGATTAGTAATTTTACGAGGTGCAGGATTCTTTTAAAATACATATGGCAACCAGGTTTCCTTTTCTAAAGGACACTCCATTTCTCATAGCCTGTAGTGGAGGATTGGACAGTACCGTCCTAGCCCATTTATGCCTAAAATGTGGTTATCCTATAGGTTTGGCCCATTGTAATTTTAAGCTGCGAGAGACGGAGAGTGATGGTGACGAAAAATTTGTTGAAAAGCTATCTAAGGCATGGGGAATTCCCTATTATGGAACTTCTTTTGAAACAAAAAAAGAAATACTTCAGGTCAAGGGATCCGTTCAAATGGTGGCCCGGGAGCTACGTTATGATTGGTTTGCAAAATTGGTGCAAGAAACCAAGTTTGAGTATGTACTAAGTGCCCATCATTTGGATGATAGCCTGGAGACCTTTATCATTAATCTATCTAGAGGAACCGGTATTGATGGCCTCAATGGCATTCCAGAGCGGCATAACCATATTATACGACCATTGCTTCCTTTTCAAAGGGCACAGATCTTAGCATATGCCAAAAATCAAAATTTAAGATGGAGGGAGGACAGCAGCAATGCCAGCGATCATTATCTAAGAAATACGATACGACATAAGGTGGTGCCTGAGCTAAAGGAGTTGAACCCTTCTTTTTTGGACAATTTTCAGAAAACGCAAGGATTTCTTCACGATAGCTCGCTCATTTTGGAAAATGCTAAAAAAGAGCTACAATCCAGATTGTTCAAAGAAAAAGAAGGCGTTATCCAAATTAATATTGAAAATCTTAAAAAGCTCAACCCACTGCTACCCAATCTTCAGTTATTGCTCCGGGAGTTTGGTTTTACCGCTTGGCAGGATATTGTTCGTTTGTTAGATGCAACAAGCGGAAAGGAAATTAATTCCCAAACCCATCGTTTATTAAAAGATAGGCAACTATTGTTGCTTAGCCCGTTGAAGACGCAAACGGCGGATAGTATCTGTATACCAAAGAACAGTACTATTCTGGAGTCTCCGGTTCGGATGAAAATAACGGAAGTTGAAGAAATAAGGGGCATGGGTATCAACACCATTTTTGTGGACGCAGAAAAAATAGGCTTCCCATTGCTGTTAAGAAAATGGAAAACGGGCGACTACTTTTATCCGTTTGGAATGCGTGGCAGGAAGAAAGTGTCCAAATATTTTAAAGATGAAAAGATGAGTATCCTGGATAAGGAAGAGCAATGGGTGCTGTGTTCCGGGGAAAAGATTATTTGGATTTTGGGCAGACGTGCAGACCATAGATTTCGGGTAACGTCCGCCACAAAGAATATCATGAAACTAGAGATATTGACATGAAAAAAAAGAGTATTTGTTTACTGCTTTTGGTGATGACCGCCTTAGGGTTTGGCCAATTTGATGAAGATTTGGCCACCTGGAAGCACACCGTGGATAAGATTTCGGATACAGAATATGAATTGACCTTTGCCGCGGATATTAAACAAGATTGGTTCATTTATTCACTATACACCGCAGAGGGCGGTTCCATGCCCAGTGAGTTTGATTTCCTTAAAAAAGACGAAGATTATGAGTTGGTAGGAAAAACCGTTGAAGGGAAGACCTATACAAAATATACCGAAGTATTTGATGTCGAGGAAACCTTTTTTAAGGAAAAAGCCCTGTTCAAGCAGCGTATCAAACTTTTAAAACCCAATACCAAACAAGTATCGGTAGTGCTTTACTATCAGATTTGCAAGGAGGTATGCATCTTAAAAGAAGAAGCTTTTGAGGTTTCATTAGACGGTAGTGCGATAATCAAAGAAGAAAAAGTGCTGGATGCAGCCAGTATAGAAAAAACCAACGCCTTAAAGTTGGACCTTAAGAATAAAGAACGCTTAAAAGCCAATGAAATCCCTTCGGAAGAAGGAAAAAGCCAGTTATGGATGCTTTTGGGACTTGGTTTTATAGGGGGGCTTTTGGCCTTGTTCACTCCCTGCGTATTTCCAATGATTCCGTTGACCGTATCCTTTTTTACAAAACAATCCGGTAATAAGGCAAAAGGAGTGGGAAATGCGCTTTTATATGGTTTTTTTATTGTGCTGATCTATTTTCTACTGAGTCTTCCCTTTCACTTGTTTGATTCCGTCGACTCCCAAATACTAAATACCATTGCCACCAACATCTGGCTCAATCTCTTGTTCTTTGTCATTTTTGTGGTTTTTGCTTTTTCCTTCTTCGGTTATTTTGAGTTGACCTTACCAACCTCATGGGCCAATAAAATGGATGCTGCCTCCACAAAAGCCGGGGGTGCTTTGGGCATCTTTTTTATGGCATTGACATTGGCCATAGTGTCATTCTCTTGTACAGGGCCAATCCTAGGTGGGCTGTTGGGCAGTACTACCTTGGCAGAAGGGCAGGTAGCCCAAAACCTATCTGCAGGAATGACTGGTTTTGGACTGGCCCTGGCATTACCTTTTATGCTCTTTGCCCTGTTCCCGGCCTGGTTGAATTCCCTACCAAAATCTGGTGGATGGATGACCACCGTAAAAGTGGTGCTTGGTTTTTTGGAATTGGCATTGGCCTTAAAGTTTCTTTCCAACGCCGACCTTGTTGGCGGTTGGGGTGTTCTTAAGAGAGAGCTGTTTATAGGCATTTGGATAGTTCTTTTTGTATTACTGGCACTCTATCTTTTTGGTGTTTTCAGGTTTCCTCACGATGGTCCCAAGCAGAAATTGAGTATCGCAAGAAAAGCTACGGGGCTTGCAAGTGTGTTGATGGTGGTATACCTAAGCCTCGGGTTGGTCAAAGTGTTAGACCTCAAAGTTTTAAGTGGTTTCCCACCACCGGATTTTTATAGTTTGCAGGCCACTGCCTCCGATTGTCCATTAGGTTTGGATTGTTTCAAGGATTTTGAAGCAGGTGTAGCCCATGCCAAAGAAACCAACAAACCCATTCTATTGGATTTTACGGGCTGGGCCTGCGTAAATTGCAGGCGAATGGAAGAAAACGTTTGGAGTGATGCGGCCGTTTTTCCCTTGCTTGAGAAGGACTACGTATTGATTTCCTTATATGTTGATGATAGAAAAGAGCTTCCAATAGCTTCACAATTTGATTTTCAATACGATTCTGGAAGGATAAAAACGATAAAGACCGTAGGTCAAAAATGGGGGACTTTTCAAACAATCAACTTTAATGCGGCCTCTCAACCCTACTATGTATTACTGTCTTCAGAACTGGAAGTATTAAATGCCCCAATTCAATATGTTGATGTTGAACCCTTTAAAGATTGGTTAAAAGCTGGTTTAGATAGGTATCATTTAAGTATGAAATAATACTTGTTTTTACTTAAATTAGGGCAATCAACCAAGAATCATAACTATGCGCTTTTTAAAGAAGGCACTAATTACGTTGGGTATTTTGCTTATTATACTCGTAATATTGGTATGGGGTTTTATGCATACCTTGACCCCAACCTATGAGGGAGAGCAATATTTAGAGGGGTTAAAAGCACCGGTAACAACTTACTACGACCCCTACGGTATCCCCCACATTTATGCAGATAACAACAAAGATGCTTTTAGGGCATTGGGTTATGTGCATGCCCAAGATCGTCTCTGGCAAATGGAATTGTTGCGTAGGATTGCAAAAGGCGGGCTTTCTGAAGTTTTTGGTGCGGAAAAGATGTTGGAAACCGATCAATTTTTTCTTTCATTGGGTATTGATGAAAATTCAATGGCAACGGTAAAAGAATTGGATACCGACTCGGACATGTACCAATGGACCAATGCCTATCTTGACGGCATTAATGCGTTTATAGACGAAGGGCCTACCCCTATAGAATTTTATTTGACCGGGCTTGACAAAACCAAGTTTTCCATGGAAGATGTGCTGAATACCATGGGCTATATGGCGTTCAGTTTTGCCATGGGCCATAAAACGGACCCTTTGTTGTCCAATATTAAGAACAAGTTAGGTGTCGATTACATCAATGACTTGGTGATCGATTCCGATACGTCCTCCGTTTTTATCAAAAATTATCAACCGGATAAATTGGATTCCATTCCAAATACACTTGCTGCTAAGGTCTCCAAAGCCCTTAAAAGTCTTCTTGTACCCCAATTTGTGGGTAGTAATAGTTGGGTATTGGCACCGAACAAGACAAAAAAGGGGAAGGTCATTCTTGCCAATGATCCGCACATCGGCTTTTCACAACCTTCTGTTTGGTTTGAAGCCCATCTGAGCACGCCTACCTATGAAAAATACGGCTACCACATTGCGGGAATCCCGTTTCCGTTATTGGCCCATGATAGAAACCTTGCGTTTGGATTGACCATGTTCCAGAACGACGACTTGGATTTCTATTACGAACAAAATCACCCAGCGAATGCGAATTTATATAAAACAGAAAACGGTTGGGCCAATTACCAATGGGTAGAAAAAACCATTGTGGATAATAATGGGGAGGCTATTCCTTTTCGTTTTAAAAAATCTCGCCATGGGCCAATCCTCAATGGTATTGCCGATCAGGTTAGCGGTGAACGACCCATAGCCATGTCTTGGATATATACCCAAGTTGCCAATAAGGTGATGGAGGGGCTTTTTCAAATGAATACGGCAACAAACATCCAAGAATTTCAGCAAAGTTTGCCCAAAATCCATGCGCCTGGACTCAATGTAATGTATGGTGATGCCAGGGGTAATGTTGCTTGGTGGGCAACAGCCAAATTATATCAAATGCCCGATAGTATTTCTACCAAATTCATATTGAATGGGGCTTCGGGCAAAGAAGAACGCCTAGGATTCTTGGATTTTGACCAAAACCCCCAAGCCGTTAACCCGTCATGGAATTATGTGTATTCCGCCAACAACCAGCCAGATAGTATTGCTGGCCAATTGTATCCCGGGTATTATTTGCCGGAGAATAGGGCGCGGCGTATCATAAATCTTTTGGATGTTAAAAACGACTGGGACAGGGAAGCCGTTTCTAAGATGATTTTAGATGTTACCTCGCCCGTTAATCCAGAACTGATCACGAACTTTATAAAAGCTATCGATATTTCAGCCTTTACCGAAGAGCAGTTGAAAGCGTTGGATGCCTTTAAGAATTGGAAAGGTGATTTTGTATTGGAAAGTGTTAGCGCTACCTTGTACCATAGGGTGGAGTACTTTGCATTAAAGAATATTTTTGAAGATGAGTTAGGCCCGGAAATGTTCAATGAGTTTTTAAAAACACATTTGGTCAAGCGGCAAATTGTACATGGCTTGGATAAAGAGAAGCGTATCTGGAGGGATAATATTTATACCGAAGAGATCGAGGAAAACATGTCCCATATCGCTACAAAGACCTTTAAGGAGGCATGGATGTCCTTGGAAGAGGATTTTGGGGCAGATTACACCCAATGGCAATGGAGAAAAGTGCATAGCTTGGAGCACAATCACCCCATGGGGCAGGTGCAAGCGTTGCGAAAGTACTTTAACGTTGGTCCTTTTCCGGTCAATGGGTCTAGAGAGGTTATCAATAACATGGCATTTCCCTTGGACAGTACGGGATTTTATAAGGTTAATGTTGGACCTTCTACCAGACGGATCGTAGATTTTTCAGACATTGAAAATAGCATAAGTATCCTACCTACAGGACAGTCGGGAAATCCCCTTAGTCGGTATTACAAAGATCAAGCCCAAATGTATGTCAATGGTGAGTTCAGAAAGATGATGATGAATAAGGCAGAGATACTGGAAAAATCAAATTCTTTGCTTACATTTAGACCACTGCGGTAAGGGTGAAAATAACAACTTACTTTCCGTAAAATGAGATACCCTTCATTAGCACTTTATAGCACATGACAATATTTGAAAAGGTATTTACCGTTACTGTAGTTATACTATTCCTTGCAATTACTAATAGTACGGCCCAAATCCAAGACGACGGCAACGAATTATACTCTCAATATGACCAGCTAACCGGCATCTCCAATACACATATCTATAACGGACGTGCGTTTACCTCTGAATATCGAATACTAAATGATCAACATCAGTTTTTCAAACAATCAGATTTTGTAGCATCCACCATTGTTTATGGTAATCAGTCCTATAAAGATGTGCCTGTGCTTTATGACGTATTTAATGATCAAGTGCTTACCAAAGTAGTCACTGCCTATGGTACGGAAATTATTCGATTAGTAAAGGAAAGGGTAAAGAGCTTCCGAATAGGGGTTCATCTTTTTGTACTCCGTAGGTATAACGGAAAACTATCCTTTTTTGAAAAAGTATATCACAACGACTACGTGGATTTTTATAAGAACTATAAAAAGCGGGTATCAAAGAAAATATCAAATGGGGAAATCTATTATGAGTTTAAAGATGCGAAAGAAGAATACTATTTGCATTCTTCAGAAGGGTATCTTAAAATTGAAAAGCCAAAAGACATCCTACTAGCTTATCCAGCATTCAAAAAGAAATTTAATTCCATCTACAACCGGACCATCCATAAAAACAATCCGGAAGCATCATTTATAGCTATTTTGAAGCAAATGAACCAACTAGCCCATACTTCCTAGAATAGCTTACTATGAAGAAAATCCTTTTGTTTAACAGCTTGTTTTTCTGTTTTTATTGGGCTACGGCCCAAAAAGATGTTATTACTATGGATTTGGATAGCACCAATTTGATAGCTGCTTTCTCAGAGCTAGAACGTAAAACCCAATACCAATTTTTTTATGATCGTAATTGGTTCAAAGACGTTTCCCTTTCTGGAAGTTATGATTCAATATCCCTAAAGGAGGTTCTTACGGATATGTTGAACAATACGATATTTAACTATTACATTATTGATAACAAAGTTGTTATCACCAAGAACGCCATAATCTATGATGAGCTGCCAAAGGGATTTTTTGTTGAAAAAAAAGATAGTAACGCATTGACTACCAATCCTGTCGCAGTGCGAAAATCAATTCCTATTTTCATCCCAAAGAATTCTTCCCAAAAACAAAATAAAGTCCTTACTTTCTCAGTAGGCAAGGTAGATGAAAACGCAACCAATGAAAAGTTGAACCTTTCAGGTTTCGTTACTACCAAGAAAACAAAAGAACCTTTGGCCAATCTTGCATTGCTGGTAAAAGGTGAGAATTCCGGTATTGTTACGGATGCAGATGGTTATTATGAAGTTGATTTGGATTTTGGCCCCAATGAGTTGGAAGCTCGGGCGCTTGGAATAGAAAGCACGACCATATCCGTAATAATGTACAATAATGGCAAACTGGATATTCAATTGGAAGAGGAAATTGAACAGCTGGACGAAGTAGTCCTTAGTGCCGATTTAAAAAGAAACATACTGGATAAAAACACGGGATCCACCCAGATAGATGTGGAAGAAACCAAAACCGTGCCCCTTGTCCTTGGGGAACGCGATGTATTAAAGGTGGCAACTAATTTACCCGGGATTACAACGGCAGGGGAAGCAACTTTGGGGTTCAATGTTAGGGGAGGTAAAACTGATCAAAACCTAATATTGTTTGATAATGCCGTATTGTACAATCCGCAGCATTTTTTCGGGATTTTTTCCGCAATTAACCCTTTTACTTTGGGGAGTGTAGAGATTTTTAAAGGAAATATCCCGGCAGAATATGGTGGAAGATTGTCCTCAGTATTTGATTTAAAAACCAAATCCAATGTGACGGATGACTTTGATATAGAAGGTTCCATTGGACCGGTAACCGGAAATTTGGCTATTGGTATACCCGTAGTAAAGGGCAAGTCCAAGCTTACGGTAGCGGGTAGGGGTGCCTATGCCAATTGGCTGTTACGTTCCTTAAACGATGAATCCCTAAATAATAGTGAAGCCTCTTTTTATGACTTTACCGCTTCTTATGAGCATCAAATTAACGATGCCAATAAAGTTAAAGTTACCGGATATGGGAGTAGGGACGATTTTAGCATCACTTCCGATTCTTTGTTTGTGTACAACAATAGATTGGTTTCCGTGAATTGGAACAATCAATTGAATGAAAAAAACGCTTTAGAACTAAACCTTTCAAATACGCAATTTGGTTTTAATATTGAATTTGATGGGAATTCCAATAATGATTTTGATTTGGGGTATGTGGTCAACGAAACCGGTTTGGGGTTGAAGCTTAAGCGGATTTTCAACAAATCTTTTTCATTGGACTATGGGATTGCAAGTAAATTCTACTCCATTGATCCGGGACGTATTGAGCCTAGGGGTACTGATTCTGATGTCAACTTTTTGGAAATACCTACGGAACAGGCTTTGGAATCGGCAGTTTTTCTTTCATCGGAAATTGATATTGGGGACAAGTTAACATTGGACGCGGGCGTCCGTTTTTCCCTGTTTAATGCGCTTGGGCCTTCCACACAATTTGTTTACGATGAGAATTCCCCAAGAACGTCAAATTCCGTGGTGGATACCCTAAATTTTGGTAGAAACGAATTGGTGGAAACCTACGGTGGTCCAGAGTTTAGGGTAGCTGCAAGGTATATTTTTAACCAAGATTTTTCCATAAAAGGGAGCTTCAATAATACCATTCAATACATCCACAGGTTATCAAACAATACAACGGTTTCCCCAATCGACACATGGAAACTATCTGATTTTAATATTAGACCACAAACGGGGAATCAATGGAACCTAGGGTTGTATAGAAACCTTAAGGAAAATGAATATGAACTTAGTTTAGAAGGCTTTTACAAGAATTCCAATGATATTTTAGATTTTAAGACAGGCGCTCAAATCTTGCTAAATGAAAACATAGAAACAGAAGTGTTGCAAGGCAGCGGAAGGGCTTATGGTGTTGAGTTGTTGATTAAAAAGAATCGCGGGAAATTAAATGGTTGGTTGGGATATACTTTTTCCAGATCTTTTGTGAGATTGGATAGCGATTTTTCTGAGGAAAGGGTAAATAATGGCGAATTCTTTCCTGCAAATTTTGACAAGCCACATGATTTTAGTCTGGTGGGGAATTACAAATTTACTAGAAGACTAAGTCTCTCTGCCAATGTGGTGTACCAAACAGGGAGACCCGTAACTTTTCCTATAGGGAATTTTATGTTTAACAATTCCAATTTTGTTGCTTTTAGTGATCGCAACGAATTTAGGATTCCGGACTTTTATCGTTTGGACCTAGGTTTCAATATTGAGGGAAATCATAAAAAGAGCAAACTTGCACATGGGTTTTGGACCATTTCTATTTATAACGTTTTAGGCAGGAACAATCCGTTTTCCGTATTTTTTGTAACAAGGGATGGAGAGATAAGACCTTTACAAAGTTCAATCTTTGCGATACCTATTCCGTCAATCACTTATAATTTCAAATTTTAAGATATACATAATCAATTGGCAAAAGTAATCTAATTAGTAAATGAGAGCATTGGTGTTTGTCTTAGGGGTCGTTGTTTTTTTCAATAGCTGCGTAGAGCCTTTTGAACCTAGTACATTAACATTTGAACCCTTACTGGTGGTGGAAGCGGTAATAACGGATGAAGAAATAAGACAAACGGTACTTTTGTCTAGAATAACACCACTTGAGGATAATACGACAGCCCCCGAGTCCAATGCGGTAGTTGAGGTATTGGATAACCAAGGAAACACCATTGTTTTTATGGAAGAATCCCCGGGAGAATATCTTTCCGCCCAACCCTTTGCCGCTATGGAAGGCACCACCTACTCCCTAACGATTACAACTTCAAATGGGGATATTTTTGCTTCGGAAACCGCTTCTATGAGCGGTATTGGCACCATTGAACGTGTTGAAGCCGTAAGAACAGTAAACGACAATGGGGTAGAAGGCGTACAGATTTCTGCCAATGGCGTGGGTCTTACCCAAAATGCAAGCTCTTTTAGGTATGAATTTGAGGAAACCTATCAAATAGTATCGCCATTTGCCCCTTCCATCGATTTGATCTTAGTTTCAGAAAATCCATTACAATTGGAACGCAGGCTTAAAGAAAAAGAAGAACTAGTTTGTTTTAGAACGCAAACCAGCAACACCTTTGGTTTAATAAATACCTCTGTAAGTTCTGGAAACACCGTGGTTAACTTTCCTATTAAATTTATCCCTATCGATGACTTTTCAATTCGGAGTAGATATAGCATAAACGTCAAACAGTTTGTCCAAACAAGGGAAACACAGGCTTTTTATGAAGCCCTTTCTGATTTTTCGGACGTTGAAAATCTATTTGTACAAACCCAACCGGGTCTAATAACGGGAAACATCTTTCCGGTCAATAATCCAGAGAATAGGGTAGTAGGCTTATTTGAGGTTTCCTCGGTGTCAACGCAACGAATATTCTTCAATTTTGATGATATTTTCCCCAATGGCACAAGGCCACGTTTTATTAACGAGTGCGAAGACATGGAGTTTTTACCTAACGACCCAAATTTTATCGGTTTGTTTAGGACAGGAAGATTTAAGTATGTGGGTGAAGATGCCCTTTCAGGTGCTATTTTTATAGCCTTGGATATCTGTGTAGACTGCACTTTACTTGGTTCTAATGTTGTTCCAGATTTCTGGGAGGAATAAGTATGTATATATGATAAAGTCTTTTTTTAGTGGTATCCTTTGTTTTCTTTGCTTCCTAAGCAATCCCCTAGTAGCGCAAGATTCTGGGAAACAAATATCCACAGCCTTTAATGGGAATCAAGAAACTATTGCCTTGCATCCAAGCAATACATTTTTCTTGGTTGGGGAATATCTGTACTACAGCATATTCTGTTTAAACGGTAAGCAGGACAATTTAAGTGGCTTAAGCAAAATTGCTTATGTTGAATTATTAAGTGAAGATGGAAAAAAGATTTTTAAACAAAAAGTAAACCTTGTTGATGGTAGGGGACAGGGCGATTTTTTTATTCCATCGGACACCCCATCGGGCAGTTACAAACTCATAGCCTATAGTCAGGCAATGCTTTTCCATGACAACAGCAATTACTACGAATCAGATATTGTTATTCTCAACCCCTATACCAGCAAGCAAGATACTTTTCGGAAACTTGACAATGGTATGGAAGCAACGGATGCCAAAGAAGGGGAATCATCAGAAACTAGGAACGAAACGATATTAGGTTTGTTAACCAAAAGTTCTTTTTCTACCAGGGAGGCCATCACTATTAATTTGGGTAATTTAAATGATTATAAGGGTACTTATGCAATTTCCATCCACAAGAAAATGCCATTTAAAACCCCGGCTAGAATTAATTTTAAGAACAACACATCTTCTGCGGAAAGAAAAAAAGCAACTAACATAGCTACTTTTTCAATTGCACATTTGCCAGAAATAAGGGGTGAGCTTATTACGGCCCATGTGGTTGACAGGGATTCTGGAGATGACGCCAAAAAACTGAGGTTAGGGGTGTCCATACCAGGTAAAAAGCCGATTTTTAAGATTCAAGAAACGGATAGCCAAGGCTATCTTTCCATTACCTTGGACCAACCCTATGATGGCGAAGAACTTATTATTCAACCAATTGAAACCAACAGAAATATCGCTATTGCGTTGATGCCTAAAAAAGAGGTAGATATGACAGGCTTGGATTTTTATGATTTTTATTTGGAGGAACAAATGGAGCCTTCCATAAAAGAGCGCAGCATTCAAAATCAAATTGAAAACAACTATTATTATTTAAGACCGGACAGTCTTATTGTAGGCAATCCTGTCCCTTTTTTCTATGGCAATGAAGCGGAAAGGTATGTGTTGGATGAGTACAAAAGGTTTAGGACCGTTGCTGAAACCATAGTTGAAGTATTAAGTGATGTAAGTGTTAGGGGTAGTAACGATACTAAATACGTGAGGATAAGACCAAAAGATTTTAAGGAGGAGCTGGACGGGATTCCTCCATTGATCCTTATTGATGGCCTTATGATAAAAGACCACTCGGACTTATTGGAATTTAAACCGGAAAATATTAAAAGTATTGATGTGGTAAGGGATAGATACATCTTAGGGACACAAATTTTTCAAGGAATACTTAATGTTGCCACCTTTGATGGGGATTATCTTGAAAGTGCAGACATTCCCTTGTCGCATCGTTTCAAATTGTTTAAACCGCTACCAAAAAAAAACTACTATCAACAGGATTACAATGAAAATTACGAGTCAAGCAAAATACCGGATTTTCGCCATCAGCTTCTCTGGAATCCCAATATGATCATTGATGAGAATACTAAAGAAATTAGCTTCTATACGTCTGATGTAAAAGGCGTATTTGAAATTTCGATTGTTGGTTTCTTGAATTCAGGAGAAAAGATTTCCGTTGTCCAAGAAATAATTGTGGACTAAATCTTTTTATAAAAAGCTGTATTTTAGATTAAAACACCAACCATGTTGACCAAAGTTTTTGGCAGTGCCGTATTTGGAGTAGATGCAACCACCATTGTAGTAGAAGTAAATATAGATAAAGGCATAGGCTATCATTTGGTAGGCCTACCGGACAACGCCATTAAGGAAAGTAACTATAGGATTGCAGCGGCCTTGCAAAATAATGGCTATAAGATTCCGGGCAAAAAGATTACGATAAATATGGCACCCGCTGATCTCCGCAAAGAGGGATCCGCCTATGATCTTACCTTGGCAGCGGGAATATTGGCGGCATCCAACCAGATAAAGTCAGAGAATATTGGGGATTACCTCATTATGGGCGAATTATCTCTAGATGGCAGCGTACAGCCCATCAAAGGCGCCCTGCCTATTGCCATAAAAGCAAAAGAAGAAGGTTACAAAGGGTTTATCCTGCCTTTGGAAAACGCAAAGGAAGCGGCTATTGTAAGCGATTTAGAGGTGTATGGGGTAGAAACCATTGAGCAGGTCATCCATTTTTTTGATAAAGGCACGCCCTTGGAACAAACCATAGTGGATACCCGGGAGGAGTTCTATAAGAATTTGGATTTCCCCGAATTCGATTTTGCGGATGTCAAAGGGCAGGAGAGTATCAAACGCTGTATGGAAATTGCCGCAGCTGGTGGACATAACATTATTCTTATTGGCCCACCAGGGGCAGGGAAGACCATGCTGGCCAAAAGGCTGCCCTCCATTTTACCCCCAATGACCTTGCATGAGGCCTTGGAAACTACCAAAATCCATAGTGTGGTAGGTAAAATAAAGAATATGGGTTTGATGAGCCAGCGTCCTTTTCGTTCCCCGCACCATACCATCTCTTCAGCCGCTTTGGTCGGTGGGGGTAGTTATCCGCAACCCGGGGAGATTTCCCTTTCCCACAATGGGGTGTTGTTTTTGGATGAATTACCGGAATTTGAACGTAGGGTTTTGGAAGTGATGCGACAACCCATGGAAGACCGGGAGGTCACCATTGCAAGGGCCAGATTTGCCGTTACCTATCCCAGTAGTTTTATGTT
>CALGQU010000011.1 GCA_937959125.1 uncultured Croceitalea sp. | reverse complement strand
TTTTTTCATGTTATTATTTATATTTTTTTAATCTGTGATACTCCTCAATGGTATCTATGTCCATTGCCCTATCTCCAGGGGACAAGCCCACAATATCGTCGCTGTATTTTTGTAATAGCTTACGGGCTCCAAAATCTTGATTTAATTGCATTAATTCTGAAAAATAAGCACTACTGAAAACGGCAGGAACCCCAAACTTGTTTTCATACTGTGTTGCTATGATACCGAAAGGTTTTTTTTCTAGGGTATCCACCATGTTGTTTACGTACGCTCCATCTAAAAATGGCTGGTCGGCCAACATGATCAGTATATGGGTAAACTGCCCTGTTTTTGTGATGTGTTTTATCCCAGATGCTATGGAGGACCCCATACCATGCTCCCAATCCTTGTTATTTATGATATGGGCACTAGCTATAGTTGGGGCAATACGATCATAATGGGCACCTAAAACCACAAAAACATGTTCAGATACGCGTTGCGCTTGCTGCAGTGCATGGCCAACTAAGTTTTGATTTCCCCATTTTAAAAGCTGTTTTGGGGTTCCCATGCGTTTGGAAGCACCCGCAGCTATGATACAAATTGCAATGTTGGTTTTAAGTATTTTCCCTACCACCTTGAATACTTGCTTTAATTTCCCGTGGACAGGTACTTTTCCGGGGCTGCTTCAAAACTCACCTTGCAGCCATCGCAACAGAAATATACGTTTTCTCCATTGTGGGTTACAATGTGTTTGGGATTGGTTTTGGAAACAGGCACCTTGCATACCGGATTAATGTAGTAATCCTCAGCAAACTTATTGTTCGCTTCCAATGCGGTATCTGCCGTTTTATGTCCCCCACAGCAGCTAGCATCTCCTGATTTTTTATTTCTAAAGTGTTCTATAATTTCCGCTAGGATACTTATGGACACCTCACTAGCCAATTTTGCATTAATATCTATGCCTACGGGGCTTTTTAGTTGCGCTATACGCTCTTGGGAAATCCCTTCTCCTTTTAAATAGGTTTTGATATCGTCCGATTTTTTGGCACTAGCCACAAAGCCTACATAAGGCATCTGGGTTTCTAATGCTTTTTTAACCGAAAGTTCATCATCCTCGCCTTGCGTGGTTACCACGATGTAGGCGTTTGGATTTTTCTTGATCGTGTTAAAATCAACTACATCAAAAACCTCGTTGGCTGTAGGAAAGGTCTGGGAATCGGCATCTAAAGCCATAGCCGTAACTTTAAAATCCGCAGCAGCTGCCATAGCCACTAATTTTCTGGCAATATTGCTCCTACCCACTACCACAAGTTCCGGCTGCGGGACAACCGGTTCTATTAATACTTCCAAGGTTCCTCGACTTTGACATGACATGACATATTCTTTATAGTTTTCGGTCTCACGGGTACCCCCCTCAGGGGAAATGCGTACCCGCCTGTACCGTTTGTTTTTAATCACTTCCAGCGCTTCTTTGATTACGATACCGCGGACGCATCCCCCGCCTATCCAACCGATCAACTCACCGGTATCCAAAATCAATGCTTTATCCCCCACTTTCCCAGAACTGGGGGCAATTCGATCTATGACCTGCGCCATGGCAAAATCCGAACCAAGTGCCAAATGCTTTTCAATTTGTAAAGAAAGTTCATTAAACATCCATCAATACTTTTTCCAATTTTAACAAACTATCCAAGTTATGGGCAGATTCAAATGCATCCAAATGGGGCATCACATTGACCATCCCTTTTTGGATAGGTTCATACCCTTGCATACCTTTTAAGGGATTTAACCAAACCAAAGTCCTACATTTTCTGCTTAGGGTACGCACGGCTTCTTTGAGTAAGGTAACGCTACCGGTTTCAAGGCCATCACTTAATACAACAACCACATGTTTTTGGCTTAAGAATTTGCTGCCATAACTATTAAGGAACTCGGTAAGGCACTCCCCTATTTTAGTGCCACTGGACCAGGAATTCACCTGTTTCCCTATTTCCTTTAGGACAACGTCTTCATTATTTGGCCTCAACATGGGGGTTACATGGGTCAAATGCGTACTAAAGGTAAAGAACTCTAAACTCTTAAAATACTTTTTTAACACCATTACATAGCGAAGCAAATAATAACTGTACGTGTCCATAGAGCCACTGACATCCAAAATAAAAACGACTTTACGCTTTTCCTTTCTTTTGCGCTTATAGGCCAAATCCAATAGCATTCCCCCATTGGAAATCCCGTTGCGAATGGTATTTCTAATGGCGATACTTCCCCTATTGGCGTTTTCCAAGCGTCTTTTAAAACGCATGCTCATTTGATGGAACAATTCTTCGGCCAATTCTTCCAGTTTTTCTTTATCGGCAATGGCAACCTTTGAGAAATCCGTCAAACGCAACCGAATACTTTCATTGGCGCCCACTGTCTTCTTCGCTTCTTGCTGCTTCACTTCCTTTTTTGGCACCTTGAACTCCGTTCCCAAAAAAATGACCGTTGCGGTTTCTTTTTCTTTCTTTAATTGTTTGAGCTGTTTTT
>CALGQU010000010.1 GCA_937959125.1 uncultured Croceitalea sp. | reverse complement strand
GTATGTACTTCTACATTGGTGACCTCCCAACCTTTGCGTTTGGCGTACATTTGAATGGTCATTACCGTACATGCGGATAAGCCTGCGGAAACCAACTCATAAGGTGAGGGGCCAAAATCATTACCTCCAAAACTTTCGGGTTCATCGGCCAAGAGATAGTGCTTGCCTACCTTTAATTGCGTGGTAAATCCATCATCCGCATCCAAACTGGCCACTACTTGGTGTTTGGAGCGTAAGGTCTTGGGTACACGTTCTTCTATTTGCAAGTACCGTTGCGCCCATCCAGAAATCACCTCGCCAACATAGATGGAGTCTCGTTTGTTAAAAAGTAAATGGTCTGCTCCGTCCAATGAGACAAAACTTTTTGGATGATGCGCGGAGACATAGATTTCCTCGGCATTTTTTATACCTACCGTATCATCTTGCGGGGAATGCATGACCAATAAAGGCTTTCTTAACGATTTTACCGTTTCTGGCAAGGACTTGGTTTCCAAGTCCTCTACAAACTGTTTTTTTATAGTGAAGTCGCGGCCACTAAGATTGATTACCGCCTGTCCATTGGCTTTTATTTCTTCCAAACCACTTTTGAACAGATGCTTTACATGTTTTGGGTTGGAAGGTGCCCCTATGGTTGCTACGGCTTGTACCGTACTTAACTCCGCTGCCGCAAAGATGACGGCTGCCCCACCAAGGGAATGCCCAATAAGCAGCGAAGGTGCCACATAGTTCTGTCTTAAAAAATCTGAGGCGGCCACAAGGTCATCTACATTTCCAGAGAAATTGGTATCGGCAAAATCACCATCGCTTTCTCCTAAACCGGTAAAATCAAAACGCAACACCGCAAAGCCATTTTGTGTCAAAGCCTTGCTTATATTTTTAACTGCAGATAGATTTTTGGTACAGGTAAAACAATGCGCAAACAACGCGTAATTATGGGGTTCCCGGTCTGCGGGCAATTCTAAACGACCCACTAAAGATTCACCGCTCTTGTTTTTAAAATTTACTTTTTGCAAATTCATAGGTACCTTGATTTACATCTTTCTGTCGTTGCCTTAAAAGACACCTATCAAAGTACAATAAATACTTGTTAAAAAATAACTTTTCTAATCTTCTGACAGGGTATACGTTCTGGACTGGGATAATTCGGTTTTTACACCATACTTTGATACGGCCTGTATTTGGAACTTATATTTTCCGGGTATTTTAAGTTTGATCGTATAACTTCTTGAAGTTGCGGGAATTTCTTTTTCAGAAACGATCATCTCCCCATTACGGTATAATCTAAATCCGGCTAAATCATCTATCCTATCCGAATATTTCCAGCTTAAGGTTACATCATTGTTCTCCCTAGAGCCATTTAAATTATAAAGGGTAGGTAATTCTCTAGTAGGTACATAAATTTCTAGAGTATCACTTCTAGGTGACTTTTCATAAGAATATTCTTTTTCATATTCTGCTTCAACTTGAAATTTATAGTTCCTTCCAAATAAGCTATTAGCAGGATGATCGTAGCTATTTTTTCTAATATCAATGGATGCTAAATATCCCATTTCATCACCAAACCCATTGGTGAAAATGATATATTCTAGTTCTTCAATGTCGTCATGGGGTTCGTCTCCCCAAGTTAGATGTATAAATTGTTTCCCATCCTTATTGATGATTTCCCCTTTAAGATTTTCGGGTTTCTTGGTCAACGCTTTAATCTGTTCATCGGTACGTTCCTGCGCAAAAAGGCTTAGGGTGAATAATATACTGGCAATAAAGGTAAAAATACGCATGGTCCAATAGTTTTAATTACGGTAAGGAAAAACGTAATTCATTTATAAATAGTATGGACCGAGTCCTTTTTTAAACAATATTCTTAACTTTTTTTGCGTAGATCCGGGTTGAAAAAGACCCCAATTTGCCAGCGATCAAAAACCGCATTTGAAAATTGGTTACGCAAATAGCCTAATTGGACACTGCTATTTTTGGTGATATGGACTCCTAGGGCACCGTACAAGCGGTTTTGCCCGAACAGGTTATCTTGTAAATTGATGAAAAGTTCATCATAAAAATTTAGAAAGAAGGTGTTGGTTAGTGGGAGTGTCATTTGAATTCGATACCTGGCCCGGTGTTGTGTACTTCGCCTAAAATCTGGATCACCTTCTTCCGCAAAGGTGATAAAACGTTGTTCCAAACGGTACCTATGCTCAAACAAAAACTCCCAAACCTTGTTCTTTAAGATGAACTGTTGGAATATCCGGTGTTCCTTAATTCTGATATCATCCGCAAGGATATCCCCAAAAACTACCCGGGTATCCTCAAAATCAGGATCGGTATTGATAAACCCGTACCCACCGGTGGCGATAGCATTGGGATTAATATGATAGTTTAATCCTGTACGTAGTAGCAATTGATTAAAATTGCCGGAAGTTTCAAAATACCGGAACTGTGCTTCCGTATGCAGGCTAAGACGTTCGGCTATTTTGTTGGTACCAAAGTACATGTACCAAATTCCGGTTTCGTCTTCTCCAGAATCTTGGGCCGTTGCTCCCAAACAGCAGAGAAATAGGAGTGCAATAATTTTCTTCATCAAACTAGTTTAAACTAAAGGTTTTTGTTGTTTTAAAAGGGGATAAATCAAGACTTTCTATAGACTTTCTATAGGTTTTCCATTTTGTATTGAAGAAGGCATTTGTCTTTTCCAGGGCCTTTTTTAAATCTTCTTCCGCGTAGGAAATTAGGTCGCGCTCCGTTTGGGTGATTCCTGTTTTGCGGGTGAACACATACCTGTTGGCCGTATTGATGCGCTGCATAACGGTGATTTCAGGATTACGGGTAATCCCTTGTCTTTTATCCTCTTTTCCAAGATAAAGTGCTATGATACCGTCAATTTCCTTTACCAGTCCCTTGGCTGTATTGATGTTTTCTTTGTACGCTTCCTTGTCCAATTGCTTCATTTCTTTAGAAAAGGAATTGATTACATCTTTACTTTCCACCAATTGCTTTACGGCGTCGGCTGCGGTTTGGGTAAGCTTTTCCAATTTTTTTCCATGATCATAAACTTCGGTGATCGCGTTTTGATCAATCGTCAATCTTGGGTCGCTTTTTACGGTCACCATAGTTTCATCGGTAATTTCACCAAAACTGACCTTTACTTTATAGGTACCGGGCTTAACGCGTACTCCACCAGGCTCATTTTTGTTTTTGCTTATTTTTCTTGCCGGTCGATCTGCTCCTTTTTCATCCATGTTCCAATAGATTCTATGGAAACCCGCTTTTTCCGGGGTCTTGAATTTTAAGGTTCTAATGAGGCGTTCCCCATCATAAAAATCGAACTGTACAGAATCTTTCTTTTGAACGCCACTAAGGGTTTT
>CALGQU010000009.1 GCA_937959125.1 uncultured Croceitalea sp. | reverse complement strand
GCGGTTTTCATCTAAGCCAATTGTGTTTTTTCCAAAACAAAGGTCAATCCGGTTGCTACCCTAGTATGCAAATGTTGTAAAGGGCCGTCTTTGGCAATCAATTCCCCACCGAGCTTTTTTACCGCTTTTTGGGACCTAAAGTTATGCTGATCTACATGAAACAGAATGTAATCGAAATAGTGGAACGCATGGGTAATCATTAACGATTTAAAGGAAGCATTATAGGTTCCACCCCAATATTCGCGCGACAAAAAAGTCCACCCAATTTCAACGGCATCGGCGTTATCTTCCGGTATGCGATATCTGGAACTGCCTATAATAGTTTTGGTCGATTTGTCCAGAATGGCAAAAGCACCTTTTGAGCTAATGGCATCTTTAAAGAACGTTGTAAAGACGGGCAATTCCCACCGATCCGGATTTTGATGCAGTTCCCAGATTTTGGGGTCTTTGGCTACGGCATACAAACCTTCAAAATCTTCAGGCTTTAAGGGTCTAAGCAGTACTAGCTCGTTTTCCAAGACAGGTTGCAAGTTCATCACTCTAGGTTTTTCTCTTTTTTGATTTCCGGTTGATTGGCTACTGTAAAGCCAAAAATATCGGTTCTGTTATAATGTCCGTTGACATCAAAATCCATTTTGGCATGGATGATATCCTCCAAATCCAGTTCCGCCATAAGAACGCCTGCTTCCCCAAACAAAGGTCCAGCCAAAATTTTTCCTTGGGGGGATACGATAATACTACCTCCGGGACATAGGTCTTCGGGTTCCTCTTTAACCAAAGTTTGGTAGCGTTCCGGATACATGGACTTGGTAAAATATTGATTGCTGCCCAAAACAAAACAACGTCCTTCCAAAGCAATATGCTTTAGCGTACTGGTCCATTCCTCTCGGGAATCCGCAGTTGGGGCCAAATAGATCTGTACTCCTTTTTGGTACATGGCCATCCTAGCTAGCGGCATATAGTTTTCCCAACAAATTAAGCCACCTAACCGACCAACATGGGTGTCAAAGCTCACCAAGGATGATCCATCGTCTTCCGCCCATACCAAACGTTCCGTTCCCGTGGGTTTGATTTTTCTGTGTACGCCCAACAAGCCGTCTGTTGGCGATAGGTACACCATACTGCAGTACAGACTTCCGTTATCGCTCTGCTTTTCCGTGATGCCTACTACCAAATAGATTTGGTGTTCTTTGCAGAGTGCTAGAAGGATATCCATTTCTGGACCGTCCAGCGATATGCTATTTTTATGATATTCTTGGTAAAGTGTTTTTCCCGCTGCGGTACGTCTTCCAATTTTTGCCCCAAAATCAAACCCCCTTGGATATCCAGGGATATAAGATTCCGGGAAAAGTAAGAGTTGGCAACCCTTTGCTGCTTGGGCTGCAACAACACCCTTCATTTTTTCCAAGGTCTTTTCCTTATCAAAGAAGACCGGACTATCCTGTACAACACCAACCTTTAATTTCATTTTTTCGAAATGGTATTTAAAAAGGGTTCCATATCCAAAAGGCTAATATCATCCCGTTTTTTAAGTTGGCGTAAAAACCATCCTTTATGCCCCGCTCCATACACAATTAAAAAACGTTTTCCTTGATAACGATGTTGCTCCAGCGCTTTTTCAATATTCCAATAGTGGGCAATATTGATGTTTTCCCAACCGCCCAATCCTAGTTCTACATTGAACAGGCGATTGTAGGTTTGTAGGGCAATGTCTTGGATGCTATCATAGGCATGGGTATGGATAAAGTAGGGGTCGTTGACCTTTCCTGTAGCTTTATAGGCCTCTTGTGAACGTTTGTTGGCCTCTGTATAAGCTAGCCAATCTGTCCTTCGGGTAGAATCCTGGCTAATAGCCCTTAGCTGTTGGCTGCGCCTGTCTGCCATGGGTTTGGTCCATCCTGCTGTGGGGATAATCTCAAAATCCAGTTCTTTGGTCAAAGGAAAAATAACATCTACATATTCTGGAAAACGCCGTACCCGTGGTTCCGAAATGCTATCGTCCCTTTTAAATCCGGCCATTGCCGCTTCCATCCTGTCCGGGGGGATTTCCGCCAGAATATAATCGGGTTGTATCTCCCTAATAAGCTTGTCCAGATACGTAATGTTATAAACACTATCGGTCAAATGCCCCCCATGGATAGTGCCCAATACCAAAACCTCATTTTTGGATTTTTCTTCTTTTGATGAAGTTTGGTTACCACATCCTACAAAACTAACCACCATTCCTAGTATAATAGCAAAATGCAGTACTCTCATGACATCAGTAGTTTTATAATTTTGGTAATAGGTTGTAAATGCGATTGTTGTAGCGCAATGGACTCCAAAACACTACTTCCCACAATATCAAATTCCGCCTTTAAGGTTTCAATACAGCTTTCTACCTCTTTTATTTTTAACCCATCGGGAATTTGATAGTAGGTTTTGTCATAATCCGACGGTTCCAAGCAATCAAAATCAAAATGGAGGTAGAGTTTTTTAATGCCTTTTTTGGTTAAGATATTTGCTAAATCTCTAACATTCAAATCGTTTGGCGCGTATATGGCATCCTTGGTAATACGCTGCTGTTCCGCATCATCAATATCACGCAAGCCCACATAATGGATTTGTGAGGCATCGATTTTGGAACTAAGTAGTGTATCCATTGCTTTTTCGCCTTCACCCAAAAGCGTGCGCAAGGGCATTCCGTGAAAATTACAGCTTGCAGAGTCACAGGGTCTATTGATATCTGCATGGGCATCAAACCATATGACCCCTAAATTTGGATATTTTTTGTTCAAATAGGATACCGGTACGATTTCTAATCCGCAGTCGCCTCCAATCAATTGAATTGTATCCGGATTTCCCTGCTCGATGGTTTTTTTAAGGCGTTCCAACTGTTCCGTTATGGCATCGTAATTATTGATGTGGAAGCGTTGTTTTCCTTGTGGCCCCGCTTCAATAGAGGAAAGCGGTACCTGGGTAAAATCGATTTCACCCAAATATTCCAAAATGGTCTTAGCTCCTGGTTCTATCCGTGTTCCGGTACCGGAGCCTTGCCATTGCGGAAAATAGATTTTCATGGTAGCTGTTTTATATCGATATAAAAATCCCGGTCTACGACAAAGTCTTTATTTTTTACATTTTCGATTTTCCATTCCGCCGTGGGGAAAATCCAATGTTCTTCACCATCCAAGCGTACTTGCACGGGCATATCAAAATTTTTGACCACATTGGTATACCGATAGTGCAGTTTTTCATCTTTAAATTCATATTCCAAAACCGGAATTTTGGCGGTCCTTAGGTACTGCTCAAAGAAAGCGCTTAGGTCTTTACCGGTTTCTTTGGAAAGAAAGGACTCTACCTCTTGGGTGGTTACCGTTTTATGGTAGAATTTTTTGTTCATTCCCCTTAAAATAGCACGCCATTTGTCATCGTCTTCCACCAATTGCCTAAGTGTATGTAAGATATTGGCACCTTTATAGTACATATCACCTGAACCCCGCATATTCAGGTTGTAACGTCCAATAATGGGTTTGTCGTTCTGAATATTTCTTCTTGTACCTATCACATAATCCGCGGAAGCTTCCTTCCCAAAATGATAATCGAGATATAGGTTTTCTGAGTAGGCTGTAAAGCCTTCGTGTATCCACATATCGGCAATATCTTTATAGGTAATACTATTGGCAAACCACTCATGCCCAGCCTCATGGATGATGATAAAGTCGAATTTGAGCCCCCATCCGGTCCCGGACAAATCCCTGCCTAAATACCCATTTTGATATTGGTTGCCGTAGGTTACCGAACTTTGGTGTTCCATACCCAAATAGGGCACTTCAACCAGTTTAAATCCGTCCTCATAAAAAGGATAGGGTCCAAACCAATATTCAAAGGCTTCTAGCATTAGTTTGGTCTGTTTGAACTGTTCTTTTGCTTTTTCCAGATTTCTGGGCAAAACATAATAATCCAAGTCCAAATTGCCTTTTTCCCCGGTGTACTTTTCCCCAAAATGGGTATAATCTGCAATGTTGGCATTAACGCCGTAGTTGTTAATGGGGTTATTCACGAACCAGTGATACGTATCGGTTTTTTTTCCTTTTTCTACCTTACGCAATCGACCATTGGAAATATTCTTTAGCCCTTTTGGAACGGTAACGCTGATAGCCATACTATCTACCTCATCATACATATGGTCTTTGTTGGGCCACCATACACTTGCTCCCAAGCCTTGGCAAGAAGTTGCCACAAAAGGTTTTCCGGTGCCATCTTGTTTCCAAGAAAATCCGCCATCCCAAGGTGCCCTAACGGCCTCTTTTGGATATCCGGAGTAATAAACGGTAATGCTATTGGTAGTTCCTACTTCTTGCATATCCTCTAGGAGCACCAAGTGCACATTTCCAGAAGACTTATAGGAAAGTTCTTTGTCACTAGCGGTAACTTTTTCAATCCTCATCGGTGGCTGTAGGTCTATCTGCATGACCGTATTTGGCTTTAAGACCGTGTAATGGATGGTGTTTTTACCCGAAATGAATTTGGTATCGGGCTCCACGCTAATATCCAAATGGTAGTAGTTTAAATCCCACCATTCACGTTCTGGGGTAATGCTTCCCCTTAAAAAATCTGCCTTGGAATAGCTTAAGTCCTTTTGTGCGAACAGGCATGTGCAACAAAGGCCCAATACCAGTAACTGTAGGTTTCTAATCATATATAAATTATCTAAAAATAGCATTTGGGAATACAACGGGACTCTCATGCCCATCTTTACCAACGGCGGCAACACCAAAAAAGAAGTTATCAATAACAATGCCGCTTAAAGTGTGTTCGGTCACATTGCCCACAAACTTGGAATGGTCCCAAGTAGGGGAGGTAGTATCCCGCCAATAAATTTTATAACCAACCGCACCATCTACGGCACTCCATTTAAATTTTGCCGCAGGTTCCACAATACCACCAATTTCAACGGTTTTGGGTGCTGGGGGACCCCAAGCTATGGATGCCAAGTTGATGGCATTTACCGCAGTAAGTTTGGCGGCATAGTCAAAATTGACATGCTCCAAAACATCCCCATAGGCGATACCATCTTCTACTCGAATATCTTGATGTTGCTGTGTATAGTTTTCATGGGATTCCATAATGCGTATGCCCGCGAAACCCGCATCGTTAAAGGGTCTGTGGTGACCGCCGCGTCCAAAACGGTCCAAACGATAAATCATGGTGGGATTCATTTCCGGCATATAGGTTTTCACGTTTTTGTGAATGTAGCGCGCCAGCTGCCTGGAAATACCATCCACTTCCCCGCCGTAAAAACGCCTTGCCCTTCGTTGGTTTTCAGTTTCGGTTGGGGGAACGGGTTCCGAGAAAATCCGAAAATCCCGGTTGCTCACAACGCCATCCACACCTTTAATGTTTCCAATCATATCATTGTTTAGGATACCGGCAATATCCCATCCTTTTTCCTTGGCGAATGCCGCTAGGCCTTTACCTCCAAAAAGACCTTGTTCTTCCCCAGAGAGCCCCACAAAGATAATACTGCTTTCAAAATTGTATTTTGATAGTACGCGAGCGGCTTCAAGGGTTCCGGCCATACCGGTGGCATTGTCATTGGCCCCAGGGGCATCCGATGTAAAATCATTGGGGTCGCTTACACGGGAATCGATATCCCCGCTCATGATAATGTATCGGTTTGGGTATTTGGTGCCTCTTTTTATAGCCACTACATTGACTACCCAAACGTCTTTGGTAATACGCTGATTGGCTCCTTGTTCCACCAAATCCTTTTGGTA
>CALGQU010000008.1 GCA_937959125.1 uncultured Croceitalea sp. | reverse complement strand
TTCCAACGCTTCTCCATACCCATTGGGCAGCTCATAACGGGAGATTTTACCCACATTGTCTTCATCAATGACAATGACGCCGAACCCGAAATAGGAAATTCTTCGTTTAGGAACATCAGGTTTGTGGATGCCCAAGGAAATTGTCGTACATCCGGTAACAATACCGGTCAACCACGTATAAACCATGTCTTTAATTTTGCTACTGAAGAAACGAATACCCCTGATGGTTTTACAGAAGATACGGGCCAAGCCTTTGGTCCAAAACCCAATGGCCTTACCTATGGTTGGGTACTGTCAGCGGATAATACGCCGTTTGATATAAGTGATGTGGCCAGAAACAGGGAACCGCTGATAGATGCAGACCCCATCCGCGAGTCCTTTATCCATATGGATCATCCAACACTTGCCCCAGCTGTGAATTGGGAAATAGAAATTCCCAATGGGACCTACCGCGTTGTTGTACAAGTGGGTGAGGTCACCGATGAAACTTCACCAAATACCAGACATTTGGTTATGGCAGAAGGGGTAACGCTTATCGATTTTACCCCAGACACTGGTTTTGGTACACGCTTTGGTGTTAGGGAAGTACAGGTCACAGATGGCAGAATGACCATAGATGGTAGTGCGGGCACCAATACTAAATTAAGTTCCTTGGCCATACAATCTGCAGACGGACTCCGTTTTCCTGCCGTTTTAGGAAGCCTGCCCCTAGATGGTGCTACCGATGTAGTTTTAAACACAACAATCTCCGCCAACTTTTTAGCCTTGCCCAATATGGCGGAAAGTGGAGCCACCAGTTTGAACAACGCTTCCTTGAATGCCAATACGGTACAATTGTTTGAGATAGATGGGGAGACTGCCATTCCAGTTGCTATAAACATCAATGGTACTGGCGGCGGTGACGCCATTAACCTATCACCCATGGACCTTCTAAAGCCCAATACAAGATATAGGTATCTTATCAATGGCGCCCAAGATCTTGCGGGAGCAACGGTGTTCCCTTATTCTGCAGAATTTGTAACAGGCACCACAACAGATATGGGTACCGGAAATGGATCAAGCGTAGGGAATCTGAACGAAGTGGAGTTCGTGAATGATGGCATGGTAGCCCAAGGACGGTATTCTTCATTGACTATAGGACCAAATGGAAGATTGTACGGTTTAAGGATAAGTGGTCAAATAGATCATTGGAGCATAGGGCAAGATGGTACCCTAGGCGATCAGCGGACCATTACCACACTCAACGATGCTTACGGCGGAGCCAATAGATTGGCTATTGGCCTTACTTTTGCCCCCAACGCTACGGCAAATAATCCAGTAGCTTATATTACCCACTCTACCTTTGTATTTAATGACGGACCTACTTGGGATGGAAATATGTCCAGAATCTCTGGCCCTGACCTACAGGACCATCAATTGGTTTTGACCAATTTACCAAGATCTATAAGAGATCATTTGTCCAATAGCATCGTTTTTGACCGGAATGACCCGCAGATCCTATATTTTAACCAAGGAAGCAATAATGCCGGAGGCGCACCAGATGGTGCATGGGGCAATAGACCAGAACGATTATTGAGTGCGGCCACTTTAAAATTGGATTTAAGGCTATTGCCGGCAGATTTACCTTTGGACGTCCGCACTACCGATGACATTGCAGTGATCAACACCGCACCTGAAAATCTGATAAGAATGAGTGACGGCACGTATAACCCCTATGCTGTAAACTCACCGTTGACCATTGCCGGATCGGGCATACGAAACCCTTATGATTTGGTGTTCCATTCCAACGGACTGATTTATGTACCTACAAATGGTACGGCCGGAGGGAGCAATAGTCCTGCGTCCATACCCGGTGCACGAAGACCAAATGGGGATTTTTACAACGGTCCCGTGATTCCTGCCGCTAACCGTAACAATGCGCAAAGGGATTTTCTCAATAAGATTGATCCCAACAATAACAATATTGGATATTACGGACATCCAAACCCGTTACGGGGTGAGTTTGTGATGAACAGAGGTGCAGTTGATGTGACTACCTATCCAAACAATATTGGACCGGATAGCAACTATAGCGGTTTTGCCTTTGATTTTGAATTTAATAGGTCCCCCAATGGCGTAATTGAATATAGATCGCCCGGAGCATTACAAGGTGCAATGATCGTATGCCGGTACAGTAATGGGGATGATCTGATCGTTTTGGTACCGGATGGCCCCAATGGGGATATTAACACCAGTAGGGTTGGCATTCCCGGTTTTACAGGCTTTAATGATCCCTTGGAACTTGTAGAAGATCCCAATACAGGTAATATATATGTATCTGAATATGGAGGTAACGGCCAAATTACGCTCTTGCGTGTTGTGAATCCTGGTGATGAAAACCCAAGCGGTGGCGGAGCTGGATTACTGGCATTCACGCCACAAGAAGTCATTTTTGAAGGCATCATAAATGAAGGTACTATTACCAGAAATGTCACATTTACCAATACCAATGCCGATGATTTGACCATCACGGGCCTGAATACCGTAGGTAGGGACGCGGGCATGTTCGCAACACCTTCAGAAACACCAATAACGGTGGCGACCGGCCAGTCTGTTTCCATTGATGTTACTTACGCAATTGGTGCTACCGCAGGTGACTTTAATGGCAACCTATCCATAGCCTTGGACAATGGAAATACGCAGGAAATTGGGCTGTTCGGATTAAGCAAAAATGGATTTGCCGGCAATGGCGAACCAACGTTGCAACAGATTGTCAATACCATTGGCTATCCCATAGATGTTGGTGGCGACCAACTAAGGCTACCAACAACAGCCGTGGCCATAGGTGATGAGATATTGGATTCCACCTTTGAACAAGCAGATGCCTCAAGACCCATTAGGTTGATGATGGTGGGACGGTATTCCCCTATTGAACCTGCCACTTTTGGGCATTACCCAGCAGGAAGTCCCGATAATCTAGAGGAATTATTGGTGGTAAGCAATACACGGGAAAATTCCCAAACCCTGTTTCCAGATTTTACCGGTGTATCCTCCTTTAATATTACCGGTGCTTTTGGTTTTTATGGCACGCGCAATGGCAATGAAACATTCTACTCCGAGGATAATTTTAATGTAGATACCGGTGTCGCGCATGCCTGGAGAATCTACCCTTTGATCGATAGAAACGGTGTCCCGATCCCCAATGCGTATTTATTTACATTGGAAGAGGCCACCAACGGGGACTATCAAGATTATATGTACGTACTTTTCAACATTGCTCCGGAAGGGTCGGTTATTGACGACACAAGTACAGGTATCGATGTAGTATTTGCCACACCGGCAAATGATGATATATTTCTTCAAGGGGAAGATTTTGATGTAGAGGTTTTGGCAACCGATGACATGGCCATTGCCAATGTAACATTATTTATTGACGGAACCCTTGTTCGTCAAGAGAATACCCCACCCTACACTTGGTCCCAGGCAGGGCAACCGGAAGATTTTGGCAGCTTGGCCCTAGGGGAACATGAATTACGTGCGGTGGCTACGGATAATGAAGGTAATTCTGAAGAAGCGATCGTGAACATCACCATTATAGAAGACCCTACACTGCCTATCGAATCTACAAATACGGTTAGGGGAACCAATATCTTTGTGGAGAGCCTGCGAAAAATCCCTGGAACGGATCAGGCATTCCCCTTTGACAACCGTATTGTTTTTCATAGGGCAACACGCCTAAGAAACGGACCCACTCTATTTAGTGAAATCAGCACGGTTAGTATAAATAATACGGGAAACTCTATTTTAAGCATTTCGTCCATTGCTATTTCCAGTACTGATTTTGTCTTAGAGGATACCACCGTGGCAAATGGATTTGATCTAAATCCCGGTGAATCAAGGGACGTTACCATACGCTTTATCACGGATAGTGGTGAAAAGAGAATCATAGAAGAAACCATGACCATTACTTCAAATGATCCTACGCTACCTATCGCAAGCTTAGTTTTAGCGGGGGGATATATGACCGCAACCGGTGGGGTTTTTGAGTTCTGGCCCCCAGAGGTGATAGATCTCTTTGGTTTTAACACACTGATAAAAGGTGAAGGAACCCTATTACGTTCCGCTTATCCCACAGAGGAATCTTTAGCCTCGGGAGCACAGGGGGATTTAGTACTTTCCCAATTATGGGAACAGGCAGATGAGACGCAACCGGTAAGTGCCTTTTTCTTAAATGCCTTCATGGGCAGGCCTAATAATGCTACTTCCTCCTCCGCAAGATTTATTGAAGAGGGAGGGCGAACCATCCCTGGGTTCAATTTTGGTTTTACCAATAGGTGGCATCAGTCCATTTTTCCAAGATCAGAAAACAGTCTTGAAGGGGAAAAGAGTAGTGCTGTTGGTGATATAGACATACCTTTTGCAATTCAAATAGTAAGGGAATCCACCCTTGGTTCGGGCTTTGATCCCGCTACGGGACTTCCAGAAAATCTTGGGGTAAGGGTATATGCTGTTATCAATCCTGATAATACCATAAGACCAAACGAATATATTGCGATATTCGATTTTGCCACCCGAAACGGATGTGTAGAATCTCCCAATCCAACTGGGGCAGGGGTTTGTGATTTTAATGATTTGACCTTATACATTAAAAATATAAGACCATTTACCGGGGGCGGGAACATTCCTCCCGCCATAAGAGCCGAGCTCACCAATTTGGACACCATGTCTTCCCTTACCGTTCATCCAAATCCTACAAGGGGTGATGTGAGCGTTGATATGGGGGATTTGTCACTCGATCTACCCGTAACCATTTCTATTTATGATGCTTCCGGAAGGCGTATCAAAAGTTACGTTGAACAAGGGTATCAGAGCATTTTAATGGATATGAACAACTACTTGAACGGAGTTTATTATATACATTTTAAACAAGAAGAGCTTGAAACCACCAGAACAATTATTATAAACCGCTAGGCGATGCCTTATAAAGTTTGTTCGCCATCAGAACATCAATAGTAATGAAGCCGTTATTCTTAGAACGAGCGGCCTTAAAAACAAAACCCCCTGAACACAAGTTCAGGGGTTTTTTTATCGTACTCGAGGTGGGAATCGAACCTGCCTCACGGTAGGCAGGCCCACACTCCCGAAAGAACTGGATTTTGAATCCAGTTTATTTAAACACAAAACTTATTAAAGTAGAAGTGATTTAGACTTTTTATTTGGATCGAAAGGAAGGGCTACGGACATTTGTGTCGCCAAACATAAATCCCATAGCCCATGTACAAAGTACTCGACAGAGATATCATAGAAATGGAGATAGTTCCTTACATACCACTACCAAAACGGGGTTTCGCCCCTAGGGTACCGTTATCGGAGATTGTCAATGCGGTTCTCTACAAGATGATGACGGGCGTGCAGTGGGAATACCTTCCCGTGTCGGCGTTGTTCGATAGGGAACCATTGGGTTGGCAGGGGGTCTATTACCATTTTAGGAAATGGTGCCTGTCAGGTACCTTTTATGGATGTTGGACGGGCATATTGGAAAAGTACCGGGACAGGCTCGACCTATCCAGTGTCGACCTTGACGGTAGCCATACCCCTAGTAAACGTGGTGGGGAGGCCGTGGAATATCAAGGGCGTAAGAGGACAAAGACCACCAATGCCCTCTATCTGACCGATAGACAGGGACTGCCATTGGCCATGTCGGAACCCATGTCGGGCAACCACAACGACCTGTACGATATTGAAGTGCAGTTCGAGATGGTCACCGCAACCCTCGACCAAGCGGACATTGGGACGGACGGTCTGTCCCTGAATGCTGACGCGGGGTTCGATTCCAAGGATTTCAGGGCGGTATGTTCGGCCAAGGAGATCAATGCCAACATCTGTTTCAACAAACGCAACGGAAATGCCGACGATAGGTACGAGTACTTTGACCAGGACCTTTATGACGAAAGGTACGCCGTGGAAAGGACAAACGCATGGATGGACAGCTTCCGCTCACTGCTCAACAGGTTCGATACTACTGTAGTAAGTTGGAAGGCATTTAACTATCTGTCATTCATAGTATTGGCATTACGAAAGTTCAAAACGAAAAAGTCTAAATGAGTTCAAATAATTAACTTTAGATATTTAAAGATATAGACAAAAATATTTTCAATTCGAGTTAATCATCTATAGGTATAAATAAGAAGAACTAAATCTTTGTTGTCTCAATATAGTTTATGATACCATCATTAATTCCACAGGAAAAATTCAAAATATATATTTGAGTAAAAAATCAAGTTATGAAGAAAACAAACATAATATTCTTTGGAATTTTCCTTTTGTTTTTTGGTTGTTCCGAAACCACTATTGATATTTTAAATGAGTCAAATACGGTAAGCTTAATAGGTGAAGGAGCTCTCTTAGGTAATGGTGAGGAAGGTATTGGTGCTCAGAATTTGATAATAACCAACTCAGAAGATTGGAATGCATTGCTAGTCAAAATGGATAGTAGAAATGAGGTTACCAACACATTTTCAGAGACAACTATTGATTTTTTTGCTTATAGGGTTATTGCTGTGTTTGATGAACTAAGACCAACACAAGGTTATAGTATTTTTTTAGACGTATCAACAAATGAACAGAATGTAGTTGTTCAAGTAGAATATCGCATTAGAGAAGAAGGAGCTGCTGCAATAATTACTCAGCCATTTAGCATTATTGCAATACCAATAAATGATTTGCCGATCGTATTCGAGGTTAATCAATAAATACAGTTTTTACATTGTAACAAATAATACTCCATTCCTCTTTTTTCAAAACTGAATATTCTTTTATTCTATAGATGGGTGATTTTATTATGTGATGAAAAAAATTAAAATCGTATAAAGTGAAAACATACATTTTTGTAATGATAGTCTTATTCTTTTCATATCATAAATCATCAGGACAAGAATTTGAGAGGGTGACAAACAATTGTGATTGTAAAGTCGCTTTTCTGGA
>CALGQU010000007.1 GCA_937959125.1 uncultured Croceitalea sp. | reverse complement strand
TGACCATTAGCGACCATGACCTGGATACTTTTTACCCCGGGGAGACCATTAAAATGAAGATCAAAGGCAGTAAAAAGCATCCAGATTTTAGGTTGATCTGTTGCAAGTTGGGCAATGTGGGCAGGTTCTTTAATAGTGGGGCTACCATTACCTTAAACCCTTGGGCCGGTATTTTTAAGGTGGACGGACAAAAGGACATCCTACAGTTGCCGGACCATTCCCTATGCCTGATCCCGGATGGGAATACGTGTAGTATAAGCATCCCTAAAGCTAAGGGAGATGGTGCAAAAGTGCCGCACTATATCTCTTATAGTATTATTTTTTCTTACACGCTGCAAGAGCCGAACAACGGACCACTGAGTACTTATTTTTTTGTGTTGGATCCTTTGGTTAAAATAAGTTCCAGAGATAGAAGCTAAATTGATATGGATAAAGAAGGAAGGAAGTACTTTTTCTCCATTCTATTACTCAGTTTCTGCTTAATAGGACTTTCACAAAATAAGGATAAATCTGATAGTATATTGCTGAGATTAAGTAAATCCAATCTTTCTCAAAAGGAAAAGTATTATGCCTTTAGTGATTTAGCTTTCTATCATCCAAATCTCGATTCAGCATTAATTTATGCTAACAAATCTTTAGTCCTATCAGAAGAAATTGGAAATCCTCTTCTCAAAGCAGAAGTTTTAGAAGAAATAAGTCATTTGGAGCGGCGATTGGGTAACAATGAAAAATCCTTTGATGCATCTTTCAACGCACTTAAAATTTACGAAAGTAAAAAAATGCTTGAACAGGTAGCCGCATCATACACCCAACTGGCTAGCAATTATATTAGTGATGAGGATTTTAAAAAGGGAGTTTATTATCTAAAACTCGCCAAAGAAATCTATAACCAATCTCCAGAAAAAACACGGTATGCATTGACCCAATTAAATTTAGGGGAAGCGTATCGCCTAAGAGGATACTTGGATAGCGCACAAACAAGTTTCCAAGAAACGCTTAAACTCAATATATCCTTAAAAAATGATATCATTCTGGGGTATTCTTTAGGGAATCTAGGCATGGTCCATAACGCCCAAGACAGTTTGGCCTTGGCCCAAAAGGAATTGGGAGAGGCCATTACCATACTTAAAACTTTAGGGGACCCCTACTCTACCAGTGTGTATCTGGCGGAGTTGGGCCAGGTCTATCAAAAAGAAGGGAAGTCGCAACAAGCGGAAGACAAGCTGCTGGACGCCTTGGTGATGGCCAAAGAGGCGGGGCTTAAAGAACAGATCCGGGATTTTAGTGCCTCGCTCTCCCAATTCTATACAGAACAACAGGATTTTAAGCAGGCCCTCGCTTACCAAAAGCAGTTTCAGGTCTACCAAGACAGTTTGGTCAACAAAGAAAACGTCCAAAAAATAGAACAATTAAAGGCAGGCTATGAAATTGAAAAGCGGGAATCCCAAATTGGGCTGCTTAATAAAATCAATAGTAACCAGCGTAACCTGCTCTTTACCTTGGGCGGGGGTATTCTTTTGACCCTGATCTTTACCTACCTGCTCTACAAGGCCAACCGCAATATCAAAAAGGCCAACCAAACCCTTTCTGAACAAAAGGAGCTACTGGCCAAACGAGAACAGGAAAAAGCCTGGTTGTTGCGGGAGTTGAACCATAGGGTAAAAAATAATTTGCAGATGATCTCCAGTCTACTCAACCTACAGAGCAGGGAATTGGCAGGCCACCCGGCCAAAGAAGCTATCCTAGCCGGGCAAAAACGCGTAGAAGCACTTTCCTTAGTGCATCAAAAGCTGTATCAAGAAGGGGTGGACACCAAAATAGTGGCCAAGGAGTATGTTGAAGATCTCGTATTGGGGCTTTTCCATGGCTATAATGCCCCGTTTGAACCTACCTTTGCTATTGCCGACATCCATATCAATATTGATACGGCCATCCCCTTGGCATTGATTATTAATGAACTCATCATCAATTCCTTAAAATATGCCTATACCGGAGTCGCAAATCCATCCTTAAAAATTGTAATGGAAGCGGGGGAGGAAAATCGATTGCATTTGGATATTGTGGACAATGGGGTTGGTTTTAACCCGAAAAACAAAAAACAAAATTCTTTTGGCATCAAGTTGATCAATTCCCTGATCCAACAATTGGAAGGGACAATTAAAAAAATGGAAGGCCAGGGTACCCATTGGAAAATGGATTTAAAAATAGCGTAAGCATTATGGGAAGACGGGTATCTATTTTAATCGTAGAAGATGAAATCCTCTTGGCGCAAGACATTGCCAATCGGTTGGAAGATATGGGGTATGCCATAGCGGGGATAGCGCCATCCGTTGATCGTGCCGTAGCCCGTATCGATGCAGTGGCCCATATTGATATCGTATTAATTGATATTGTCCTAAAGGGGGATAAAGACGGTATTGCCCTTGCCCAGATTATCAATGAAAAATACCAGATTCCGTTTATCTTTTTAACCTCACATTCTGAGGATTCGGTTTTTGAGCGGGCCAAAAAGCAGCGTCCTTTTGCCTATATCTTAAAACCTTTCCAAAACCGGCAGGTACAGTTGGCCATAGAGTTGGCCTTACAGAACCGAGCTACCGTAAAGGCGGACGAATACCAAAATCCCTTTTCCGGGCCTGAGACCAAAATTGAGCCCGTATTACAAATAGAGGACAGCCTCTTCCTAAAAAAAGACGACCACTTTGAGCGGGTGCCCATTAAGGAAATCCTGTATTTGGAGGCAGACAACAGCTATTGTACGGTATTTACCCAAAATGGGCGTTTTATCTATTCCACCGTACTTAAACGTATAGAGGCGGAACTGCCCAAAGACAAATTTTTACGTACCCACCGCAGTTATGTGGTCAATATAGAAGCCGTTAACGGTTTTGGCGGCAACCAATTGCACCTAGGGGATGCCAAGGTTCCCGTACCTGTAAGTAAAAGCCATAAACAGGAGGTGTTTAAGTTGTTTAGGACGTTGTGATTATGGAGCAAGTACATAAGAATTAAGCGGTTATATTTCCAACTAACAATCACTAGCGCAGGGCGCTATGGACTTGCAATTCGGAATTTAAAACGTCCATACCTTTTGTACTAATCCATACTCCAATATACGGAAGACGTCAAATCCATGTTTGTCATTGAAACCCTGTCAAAGTATATTCGATTAAGAAAAACCTATATTTTTATGGCTAGGTGTAATGAAAATGGATTGCCAAGAAGAACTTGCCTTAATCTATGCAAAAGCAAACTATCCCAAAAAGGCGCAACAAGCAAAGGAAAAATACCTTACCCTAAGAAACGACTTGCTGGAAAACCGACAATTGGCCACTACACTGGATTTAGAACAGGATATATGCGAAAAAAATTCGGTTATCGCTTCTAAGACCTCCTTGATCGGCAAGCTCAAGAGAAATAGTGTCCAATTGCCAGTTTGGGTAGGTTTGGCGGCTTTAGGGCTTTTATTGGTAAGTATATGGTTCCTTTGGTTTAGACGACAATCTGAAAACCAGAACCTAGTATTGCAAGAACAGTTACTGGCCCTTAAACGGGATTTGAAAGATGATGGCGTTCCGGAAAAACCGACCGCCATACCATATAAAAACTCCTCCTTGGCGCCTATCGACTTAGCCAAGCACAAAGTCCATTTGGTTAGCCTTATGAAAGAAGACAAACCGTTTCTGAACCCAGAACTGTCCCAAAGTAAATTGGCATCCCTATTAGAGATAAGCAACCATCATCTTTCCGAAGTGTTCAATACTGGTTTTAACCAAAATTTCTACAACTATATCAACTCGTACCGGGTTTTGGAAGCCCAAAACCTAATGTCCCAAAGAAAGTATAGGGACGCCAAAGTCATTGCCATTGCTTTTGATTCTGGATTTAAAAGTAAGACGTCCTTTAACCGAACATTTAAAGAACATAAGGGTTCCACACCTTCTGAATACCGGGCAACTATTGCCGTTAACCGGTAAAATACGACGAACTGCACAAAAAACGGGTCCCACTCGGGCCAATGGTACGTTTTGGATACCTAAAGCAAAGAACTTTGCGTTAGCACCAAGAACAAACCAAAGTAATGTTAAGGAAACCCCACCTTATTTCCCTGATTTTCAAAGTATACCTACCATGCGCTTTTATGCTAAAAAATAGCACGGAAACCTTTTTCACGGTTTACAGGGTAGCTGTTGACCACAATCTAGGCCTAGTTTTACAACAAAAAGTTGGAAGCAAGCAGTTATTGGGGATATTTTTCCAAAACCGCCAAGCGAACCCTAAAACCATCTGATGCTCAGACCTCTACTCTTTATACTCATTTTTTTTATAATTACCGAAAGTTCTGCACAAGGTTTTACCTCAATTTGGAACACCACAGAAACGGGATCTTCTGAAAATAATGAAGTTTCCATACCTACCAATCCTTTATTTACTTATAACTATACGGTAGATTGGGGAGATGGAACGGTAGAGAACAATATAACCGGTAATATTGCGCATACTTATGCTGCTCCTGGCACCTACACTATAGAAATATCCGGAGATTTTCCAGCCATTTACTTCAACAATTCCGGCGACCGAAACAAAATCATTGAAATCCTCAGTTGGGGCACTATTGAATGGCAATCGATGGAAACTGCTTTTTACGGCTGTGAAAACTTAAATTTTGATGCTATTGACGCCCCTGACCTAACTAATGTTAGTTCCTTACAGGAAATGTTTAAAAGATGTTCTTCTTTTAATGGCATTCTCAATAATTGGGATGTAAGTAACATTACCAGTATTTCTGGAATATTTGATGGTGCTGTTGTCTTTAATAGGCCATTGGATAATTGGGTGACCAGCGCAATCACCGATATGTCCTTTGCATTTGATGATGCAGCACTATTTAACGAGCCCCTTGACAATTGGAATACCGCAGCTGTTGAAAACATGGAAAATATGTTTAAAGGTGCTACTCAATTCAATCAAGACATCAACAATTGGGTAGTGGCCCAAGTCACCAATATGGCAGGGACTTTTGAGTCTGCCAGAAGTTTTGACCGACCATTAAACAATTGGAATGTAAGCAAGGTAACAAACATGGCCCGCATGTTCAGAAGCACCGGTTTTAACCAAAATATTGCCAGTTGGAATGTAGCCGCCGTAACGGATATGTCCCAAATGTTCAGCAGTTCACAATTCAACCAGCCAATTGGTGATTGGGACGTGGGTGCGGTTACCAACATGAGCAGTATGTTCAACTTCAATAGATCTTTTAACCAACCTTTAAATAATTGGGACGTTAGCAGTGTCATAAACATGAGTTCAATGTTTAGGGGGTCTGGTGCTTTTCCCACTGTTTTTAATCAACCCCTTGATCTATGGGATGTGGGTAATGTAGAAAATATGAGTAGCATGTTCGAAGTAGCTGAATTTAACCAACCCATCAACGATTGGGATGTTTCTTCGGTTACCAATATGAGCAATATGTTTGCCGGATTTAGCACAATCAGATACAACTTTAACCAACCCTTAGATCAGTGGGATGTGAGTCAGGTTACCAGTATGTCAGGTATGTTCCAATCATCTCCATTTAACCAACCCATAGGCAATTGGGATGTGTCCAACGTCCAAAGCATGAGTAATATGTTTACCCAAGCAATTGATTTTAATCAACCCTTAAATAGTTGGATAACCACTTCGCTCAATAGAACATCCCGAATGTTTGCCAATGCTTCCGCATTCAATCAACCCTTAAACAATTGGAACACGGGCATGGTTATCGATATGCAGAACATGTTTGACAATGCTTCCGCATTTAGTCAAAGTTTGGAGAATTGGGATATAAGTTCCGTAACCAATATGGCCAACATGCTAAATAATACGGCAATATCCTTGGAGAACTATGATGCAATGCTCATAGCTTGGGCCGCACAAGCTGTGAATGACAATGTTGATCTTGGGGCAAATGGCCTTACGTATTGTGAGGGAAGGGAAGAAAGACAGGAACTTATAGATACCCATGGATGGACTATAATAGGGGATACCGTTGATTGTAGTTTTGTATTATGTACATCCTTTCTATCCCCACAAAATGGGGAGACCAACGTACCTGCCAACTTTGATTTAAGATGGAATCCCGCACCTAACGCCACGGGGTATAACCTAAGCGTAAGTTTTGTCCGCGGCGGGGTGACCACCGTTCTATTGGATAATTCCGATGAGGGTAATGTAGTGGGTATCGATTTCGCAACGGACTTTCAACCTGGGGATATCGTAACGGCACTTGTAGTACCTTATAATGGAGATGGTCCTGCCATGGGTTGTGAAGAAATTACGTTTACGGTAGTTGCAAATTGGAGGGATAGTCCCAATGCTTTTAAACTTACTATAGATACTAGAGAGATCAACTCTTCTGGCTATTCCAACAGTAACCAACTTAGGATAACCGCAAGACGTGGTCTAACCTATAATTATTCCATTGATTGGGGAGACAACCAGTTTGACAACAACGTTAGCAATACCATTACACATACTTATTTGGTTCCTGGTATTTATACCATTGCCATTATTGGAGACTATCCTGCGCATTACTATCCTAACTCTTCTTCCGACAATGACAAACTCTTGTCCATTGATCAGTGGGGCACCATTGCATGGGAAACACTGGCAAATGGCTTTATAAATTGCCGAGGTTTCATTGAATACAATGCTACCGATACCCCAGATTTATCACGTGTGGTTGATTTATCAAGCCTATTTGAATCCTCCAATTTTAATGGAAATATCAATAATTGGGATGTGAGTAATGTTGAAGATATGTCACGAACCTTTATTGGAATGAGCGCTTTCAACCAACCCTTAAACGATTGGGACGTTAGCAATGTGACCGATATGAGCGACATGTTCTTAAGTACTTCATTATTTAACCAACCCTTAAATAATTGGGATGTTAGCAAGGTAATCACAATGCGTAGAATGTTTGATGGTTTTGGAACCAGTATGGCTTTTAACCAAAATTTAAACGACTGGGATGTAAGCAGTGTTGTTGACATGACCTCCATGTTTAGCCGATGTGTTGATTTTAACCAACCTTTGAATAATTGGGTCCTATCTTCTGTAACAACAATGGCAGAAATGTTTGATGGCACTACTTCTTTTAATCAAGATATTTCCAATTGGGATGTTTCAGCGGTTCAAATAATGAGGGCCATGTTCAGAAGTGCTACCAGTTTTAATCAGCCTCTTGATAATTGGACGGTAACTGCAGTTGAAGACATGTCCGCTATGTTTCTAAATGCCACGGATTTCAATCAGCCCTTAAATCAATGGGATGTCAGCAACGTTAGAAATATGTCCTTTATGTTTGACCAGGCATCAAGTTTCAACCAACCACTAAACAATTGGGATGTGGATAGCGCGACCAATATGGAGGCCATGTTTAGGAATACCCCGCTTTTCAATCAAAATATAGACCTATGGAATGTTACCAATGTTATCAACATGGCTTCTATGTTTGAGGGTACTTTTGCCTTTAATTCTCCATTGAACAGTTGGGATGTAAATTCAGTGGTCAATATGTCATCCATGTTTAAGGACGCCATCGTTTTTGACCAACCATTGGATTCGTGGAACGTAAGTGCCGTTGCAAACATGTCCCAAATGTTTCAAAACGCGCAAGTGTTCAATCAAAATATCAGTGTTTGGAACGTTAGTTCCGTGACCATAATGAACTCCATGTTCGAGGATGCGGCGACCTTCGTTAGTCCAATGGAAAATTGGCAAGTAGGCTCGGTTACCAGAATGGATAACATGTTTAAAAATGCAATCGTGTTCAATAGTCCTCTAAATAATTGGGATACCGGTGAAGTACTTACCATGCAGGAAATGTTTAGTGGTGCAATGGCCTTTAATCAAGATATTGATACTTGGAATACCTCTTTTGTTACTACTATGGAAGAGATGTTTAAAGATGCTACCTCTTACAACCAAGCTATGGATTCTTGGAACGTAGCTTCCGTAAACACTATGCAAGGCATGTTTCAAGGCGCTTCCGCATTTAACGGCGCTATTGGAAATTGGAACGTAAGGGCAGTTACTACCATGCAGGATATGTTCCAAAATGCTTCTACTTTTAATCAAGATATAGCGACTTGGAGGGTGTCCGAGGTTGTCAATATGGATAATATGTTCCAAAACGCTGTGAGCTACAACCAAAATATGGATGGTTGGATTTTAGGAAGTGCCTCCATGCGCAATTTTCTAAGGGATGCCACATCCTTCAACCAATCTCTTGAAGAGTGGGATGTCAGCAATATTACCAATATGCAAAACATGTTGGACAATACGGCTATTGAACGCATAAACTATGACAACACCTTGATCGCATGGTCAGAGTTAACACTTACTCCAGGCATCATCTTTGGTGCCTTAACCTTGCCCTATTGTGACGCCCTTGAAGAAAGGCAATCGATCATAGATTTGTATGGATGGAATATTGTGGGCGATATAAGGGACTGTCCTATACCGGAATGTACCGTATTAACTTCGCCTTTAAATGGTGATACGGATGTTCCCGTAAACACAAACATTACTTGGGAGCCCACGCTATATGCAAGGGGTTATCGTTTGACGGTGGGAACTACTCCCGGAGGGAACGACGTTGTGGATAACGAAACGATCAATAATGATACCTTCTATGAATTTGCGACCGATTTTAATACTGGTGATACGGTTTATGTTACCCTAATCCCATTTAATGAGGAGGGAGATGCAATAGGCCCGTGTACAGAAGAAAATTTTACCATTTCCAACGATCCCGCTACTATTCCAGCATGTACCAACTTGACCGAACCCGTTAATAATGCTCCTGATGTAGCGGTAACAACTGATTTAAGTTGGACTCCTATTTCAAATGCTGATGGTTACAGACTCACCGTAGGTACCTCATCAGGCGGTAATGAATTGGTAGATGATGAAAATGTGGACAACACCACTAGTTTTGAGTTTTTAACCGATCTTCCCGAGGACAGCGATATTTTCGTCACTATAGTTCCGTATAATGATGAAGGAGCACCCATGGATTGTACTGAAGAACAATTCCATACGGAATTGATTCCTGTTGCCCCGGTTTGTACCATTTTAACAAGCCCAGAAAACAATGATAGTAACATTGCTGTCGATACTGATCTAGTTTGGGCCGCAGTACCCAATGCAACTGGTTACTTGATTTCTGTGGGAACTACTTCCGGAGGTATAGAAATTGCAAACAGTATTGACGTAAATAACACCACTATCTATGATATCCCGGATGATTTATCTGAAAACAGACCATACTATGTAACGATCATACCCTATAATGAGGTAGGTGATGCAATAGGTTGTGGGGAGGAAATCTTTCGAACAGTGAATTCCTCCAGTCCACCGGCATGTACTTCCCTATTGAATCCTGCTGATACCGCAATTGGTGTTGCCGTAGATATCACGGAGGTGACATGGAACGGGGTAATAAATGCAGATGATTACCGTATTACCATCAATGGTAGTATTAGCGACCTAAATGATGTTACTGACCTCATTGTAACGGGAACGTCGCATCCATTTACCAACCCTTTTGTCAATGGGGAAACGGTTACGGTAACCGTTATTCCCAGAATTGGTGCTGTGGAAGCCGTAGGTTGTCTACCACAGTCCTTTACCATAGAAATGGCCGCTCCAACACCACCCCGATGTACCTCATTATCAAGTCCCGAGGATGGGGATACGGATGTTGCGCTAAATACCACAAGGATGGAATGGAACCCTGTCACCAATGCCACACAATATAGGATTACCATAAGCGGTACAGCAAACAATAACATGGTCAATGTACTTACTTCGGATACCTTTTATGATTTTCCCAATGCCTTTGTAAATGGGGAGACCGCAACGATTACTATTACCCCTTTAAACGGAACGGTGGAACCTACTTCCAACTGTAGTCCGGAAAGTTTTACGATCATTGACAGTCCCACGCCTCCAGATTGCACAACCTTATCCATGCCCATGAACGGGGCCACGGATGTTGCCTTTGGCACCACCCGAATGGAATGGAACGCTTCAGCAAATGCCACCCAGTATAGGGTTACTATCACCGGAACGGCAAATAACAACGTTACGGATTTCCTTACACCGGATACCTTTTACGACTTTCCCAATGCCTTTGTAAATGGGGAGACCGCTACGGTTACCATTACCCCTTTAAATGGTACAACAGAACCAAGCACAGCATGTACAGTGCAAGAATTTACCATTGAAAATGCCCCTCCTGCCAATCCAGGGTGTACGACCTTATCCATGCCCATGAACGGGGCCACGGATGTTGCTTTAGGGACCACCCGAATAGAATGGAACGCTTCAGCAAATGCCACCCAGTATAGGGTTACTATCACCGGAACGGCAAATAACAATGTTACGGATTTCCTTACACCGGATACCTTTTATGACTTTCCCAATGCCTTTGTAAATGGGGAGACCGCTACGGTTACCATCACCCCTTTAAATGGGACAACAGAACCAAGCACAGCATGTACAACGCAAAGCTTTACGATTATCGACAGTGCTACATTACCGGAATGTACCAATATTTCCGGTCCCTTTGACCTTGATACCGAAATAGCCGTAGATACGGACATTTCTTGGGATGTATCCCCAAATGCAGATGGTTATAGACTTAGGGTGGGCACAGAATCCGGTATGGCGGATATTTTTAATGAAGATGTGGGGAACGTTACGACCTTTGACCTTCCCAACGACCTTCCAGAAAATGCTGAAATATTCGTTTTCGTTCAGCCGTACAATGCCGTTGGAGATGCAGAATTTTGCGTAGAAGAACGCTTTATGACAAGAACGACCACTGCCAATTTACCCAATTGTACGAGTTTGTTGGATCCAGTGGACGGTAGTGATGCTATCCCGGTGAACACCTCCATTTCATGGGGTGCCGTTGGCGACGTATCGGGTTATTTTATCAGTATAGGGACCAGTCCTCAAGAAAGTGATGTTTTAGGCCCCTTGGATGTTGGTCTTACTACCTCCTATCAGCCTACAGAGGAATTACCGTCTGGACAGGTACTCTTTGTAACCCTAACACCATATAATGCCCAAGGCCAAGCTCAAAATTGTGACTCCCAATCCTTTTCCACCATAGGACAAGAGGATGAAGATGAGTTGGAATCCTTGTTCGGGTTTTCCCCGGATGGTGATGGTATCAATGATTTTTGGACCATTAACGGTATTGAAAACTATCCCGATAATACAGTTACCATTTACAACCGTTGGGGAGACATTGTCTTCAAAACCGGGGGATATGATAATGCCAACAACGTTTTTAGGGGCGAGGCCAATCAACTTACCGGTCTCGGTGCCGGCCAATTGCCGGAAGGAACCTACTTCTTTATACTTAATCTACCCGAAAACCATAACCTACGCACCACAAGGGGATATGTGGTACTAAAAAGATAAGACCATGACCAAACATATTTACCTCCTATTGCTAACCTTGGCTACTACAATGCTATCCTTAAAGGCACAGCAAACACCAAGTTTTACGGAATATAATTACAATCCTTTTATCATTAACTCCGCTTATGCCGGGGTTACGGGAGCAACTGAGGCTACCTTGAGTAATATTGGGTTTGGCAACCAAGGTTTTGAAGGAACGCCCAGAAGTTTGGCCTTTTCTTTGAACGCTCCCTTAAAAAACGAAAAAATGGGTCTAGGTGCCTTGGTCATAAGTGACGAAATTGGCGTTACCTCTGCTACCCAGATACTGGCCGCCTATTCTTATAAAGTTTTTTTAAACGATAATGCCCATCCGTATTGGAAGGTTTACGACCGTTCTTTTATCTCATTTGGGGTAAACGCCGGTGCCTTGTTATACAATCAAGATTTATTGCGCTTGGGCATCCAAAACGACCCCAACTTTGCGGAGAATGTCAATGCCACCTTGCCCAATATTGGGGCGGGTGTTCTTTTTGGCCATGCCAATTTTTTTGCAGGAGTTTCGGCACCCAACCTTTTGGGGGATTCCCTTTCCAATCAGGACAACCTACAATTATCGCAACCCATCTATGGATATACGGGCTATCACTTTGTTTTGGATAAATACAATCCAGATTTTATTCTCAAACCCAGCCTTTTGCTAAAATATGAGAATGGGGCGCCCTTGCAGATAGATACCAACTTATCGTTAAGTATTAAAGGGGCTATTGAACTCGGTGCCGGTTTTAGGACGAGCAGTTCCTTTAATGCGTTAGCCGGTTTTTATCTTCTCAAGAATTTTAGGGCGTTGTATAGCTATACCCAAGGCGGTGGCGATTCCCCGTTGGGAAATACCCATGGAATTATTTTGAGTTATAAAGGTGGAGATGGGTTTTTACTCAATTAAAAACCCATAAAAATTACCTGATCATTCCTAAATTAATGATTTCTTGCTCAGTAAGGTTCCGCCAATGCCCGCGGGGCAAATCTTTTTTAGTGAGACCAGCAAAAACTACCCGATCCAATTTAATCACCTTATATTCCAAATGCTCAAAAATACGACGTACGATGCGGTTACGGCCAGAGTGTATTTCAATACCTATCTCTTTCTTGGTACTTCCTTGGATATAGGCTGCCTCATCTACTTGGATGGTTCCGTCTTCCAATTCTAGGCCTCCTTGTATTTTTTTTAGGTCTGCAGCGGTCACATTCTTATCCAGTACCACATGGTAAATCTTACGGATCCCAAACTTTGGGTGGGTTAACTTTTTGGTCATGTCCCCGTCATTGGTAAACATTAAGAGTCCGGTGGTATTTCTATCCAAACGTCCAACAGGGAACAAGCGATTATTGGAAGAACTTGAAATCAATTCCATAACTGTTCTTCTACCTTTTTCGTCATTTGTTGTAGTGATAAAACCTTTGGGTTTGTTCAAAAGGATGTACTCCTTCTTTTCTGGATTAAGGCGTCTCCCGTCATAACGAACATCGTCCGTCCGCTTAACTTTATAGCCCATTTCAGAAACTACCTTTCCGTTTACGGTAACACTACCCGCCGCAATATAGGTATCCGCTTCCCTACGGGAACATATTCCCGCATTGGCAATATACTTGTTCAGCCTAATCTCATCCGGATTGGTGTTGGTCTTTGGAGGTGCTTTACGTTTTGCTAAAGGGGTAGTTGGCTTCTTGGAAAAGGGTTTCTTTTTAAAACCTTCTTGTTTCTTGCCCTTGAATTGTGGTTTGGACTTGCGATTGCCCTTATCGTCTGATTTCGCCATCAGTCATTGATTTTGGCAAAGGTAGCCATTAGACGGGAGACCGTTTCGCTTTTAGAGTCAAGATGTAAGACAATCCAAAAATCAGTTGAAAATGTACTCCCCTAAATAGTGTTGACCGTTTTATGTTAAAGATTCAAGGCTTGTCCCTTGTCTCTAAAAAATCAATCCTTAAAGGAAACCGTAGACTGCCGTTCCCTATTGACGATCAGCTTGGTAACATCCGGTCTGGAGTAATGTCCTACGGGGTCAAAATTCTGTCGTTCTTCATACACCCTATTAAAATCCAGTTCTTGGTAAATGAGTCCTTCTTTTTCAACCACGGGTGCTACGACCCATTCACCATCCGGACCTGCAATACAGGAACCGCCATTGCCCAAAACCTCTGGTGCTTTTTTAAGTATAGCCTCCAAATGGGGGGTATCCGCAGGAAAATCTTTTGTGGTCATCAAAGAAGAAACCGAAATCACATAACTACGGGATTCCCTGGCGATAAAACGGGTGATATCTTTAGTGTTATTCAAATTTCCGGGCCAGACGGCAATATGCAGGTTTTCGCCCTGTCCATAGAGGGCGGCCCGTGGTAGGGGCATCCAATTTTCCCAACAATTCAATCCGCCCACCGTAAATTGTTTTAATGGATGTACCTGCAAGCCATTACCATCTCCTGGTGCCCAAGTCAACCTCTCGTCATAGGTGGGTTGTAATTTTCTGTGTACGGATTTAATCTCCCCAAGGGCATCAATATAAACCAACGAGCAATAAATACTATGCCCACCCCGATCTTTGGCACGCTCCATGATTCCTAAGTAAATGGCCATATGATGCGTTTTGGCCAAAGCACAAATGCTTGCCAATTCCCCAGCTTCTATTTGTATGGAATTGCGGACATAATGTCCATGGAGTTCTTTGTTTTCCTTTAAATCCCAAGATGCGCCATCGGTATAAGCAAGCCAAAAAGGGTAGCCCGGCAGAAAGGCTTCGCCAAAAACCAAAAGCTCCGTTCCGTTTTTTGCGGCCTCTTCAATAGCCTCTTTAATTTTAGTAATGGTTTCGGTCTTGTTTAGCCAAACTGGTGCCAACTGGGCCATGGCTACTTTTAATATATTCTCCATAGGTATTTTTGACGGATGAAGCCAGTGTTCATTACTTCTCTATGCCAAGCGTTGCAACACCACATCCACATCTAGCAACAAGATACTGAAAACCCCGGCAACGATGATAAATTTTAAAATGTTATGCAACCATACATAATCGCTTTTCCGCTGTGCCCTCCAAAGTAGGAAGAGAAACACAATCAATAAAACCGTACTTGCAATAAAAAAGAGGTACATATAACCCACATCAAAATAGGTAATCAAAAAATAAGTCGGTATTAAAGTCAGAACGATAAGAAAACCAATAATACGTTTAGATAGTCGTATCCCATACAATATAGGAACCGTCTTATAGTTCTGTGCGATATCCCCTTTAATGTTTTCCAAATCCTTGATCATTTCCCTAACCAAAATCAGTAAAAACAGAAACAACGCATGTACAAAAATGACGGTTTCAAAGTTTCTGTAATACACAAAGACCACGAAAAACGGTGTTATGGCCAAGGTCGCGGAGACCAAATTTCCCAAAATGGGTATCCGCTTTAATTTATGCGAATACAACCAGATCCCAAAAATGTACAAGGAAAAAAATAGCACCGCCCTAAAGGAAATATAACTCGCCGCAAAAACGGAAAGAAAGTTGAGTACAAAATAGGTGGTCAGCTTAAACCGCTGGCTTACCAACCGATCCAACATACTTTTGGTTGGCTTATTGATCAGATCCTTCTCTGCATCGTAAAAATTATTGATGATATAGCCTCCGGCGATGACCAGTGCTGATGCCGTGACAATCAAAAAGAGGTTGAGATCAAAGACTACTTTTCTTAGAGGTAAATCTGGGGCCAGAATATAAATGGATGCCAAGTACTGTGCCAAGATAATGATTAGGATATTGTACCCCCTAACCACGGAAAACAGACTCAACAACTTATAAAGCAGGAGTTTGTTCTTTCTACTAAGCATAGGTATTTTTAGAAGTTGTAGACCACTTCCAATTTATGGCCCTGTAGGGATTGCTTTGCCCGATCGATATCCTCAGTAAAGCCTAAGATATAACCCCCCCCTCCGGAGCCGCAAAGTTTTAAATAGTAGTCGTTGGTTTCTATACCCCGTTTCCACAATTCATGGAACTGTTTGGGAATCATAGGCTTAAAATGATCCAACACCACATGGGACAATTGTTTTACATGGCCAAAAAGCCCTTTTACATCGCCATTCAAAAAATGGTCCACACAGGCATCGGTATGTTTTATAAACTTATCCTTAAGCATATTCCTAAACCCTTCTTGCTTCATCTGTTCCATAAAAATTTGGACCATGGGCGCGGTTTCCCCCGTCATTCCACTGTCCAGCAGAAATACCGCTCCTTTTCCCTTTTTGTTTTGGGTAGGAAGACTGGTCGATTCTATATTGTCTTTGGAATTGATAAGTATGGGCAAACTTAAGTAGCTGTTCAAAGGATCTAAGCCCGAGGACTTTCCGTGAAAAAAGGATTCCATTTGCCCAAAGATGGTTTTTAGCTTTAACAGTTTTTCCCGTGTCAGGTTCTCCAAAACCGTAATCTTACCATCGGCATATTTATCATAAATGGCCGCAACTAATGCGCCACTACTGCCAATACCATACCCTTGCGGAATGGAACTATCAAAATACATTCCTTGGTCCACGTCTTTATTTAAGGAAGCAAGATCAAAATGCACCAAACCATCACCTTGTAAGGAAGCCAGGTGTTTGGCAAAAGCCTTAAGGCTGTTATTTGAATTTTGGGCCTCTTGCGATGGATTTTCATCCATTTTTAGCGCCCCTTTAAAAAAATTGTAGGGAATGGAAAGTCCTTTGGAATCTTTAATGATCCCATACTCCCCAAACAATAGAATCTTAGAATAAAAAAGTGGTCCTTTCATAACCCCCCAGTGGTTTTGATTTTTTGTTCATCTTATCGTTCATAAAGATAAACAAAGTTTACGGTTTACCGTGGCAGCTTGTTATTTATTAGACAAGCGACCTTATACTAACGTTGGTCAACGCAAAAAATTCCTTTATCGAAGTCGTTTTGCCCCGGCACCAACCTTATCACAAATATAATGCCCGTTCTCACAGTACGCAATCAATTCATCCTTAATAAATTGAATAGCTATTTCTTTGACCTTTTCAGGATATAGTACATGTACGTTTGCCCCGGCATCCAAGGTAAAACAGATGGGGGTTTTGGTTCGGTTTCTAAAATCCCAAATACGGTTGATGATCTCCAAGGTTTGCGGTTTCATCAGAATAAAATAGGGATTGCTACTGAGCATCATGGCATGCAGGGTAAGGGCTTCACTTTCTACCAAGCCCATAAAAGCGTCCAAATCCCCCGAAACCAATATTCCCTTAAGTTTTTCCAAGTTATGATGCGCTTGTACAAACCTATTTTCCGCAAAAGGATGGTTATGCATCAAATTATGCCCAACACTGCTGCTCACGGTTTTTTGGCCTTTATGGACCAAGAGAATGGTATCATGGTAGGTTTTAAAATCCGCATGAACGTCGTAAGGGTAGTCTATTCCAAAAAGGTTGGAACTACTTTCAACGACATCCGTACCGCCCCATTGCACCAAACTTCCTGCAATACTCCTACAAGCACTTCCAGAGCCCAAGCGCGCTAAAAACGATGCTTTTTTGTTAAAATACGTATCTTCTATAGCCGGGTTCATCTGTTTTTCCATGCTCATAAGGCAAAGGGCCAAAGCGGCCATCCCGCTTGCCGAAGAGGCTATTCCGCTGCTATGGGGAAACGAGTTGGAGGTTTCTATTTTAAAATCATAGGATCTTAAAAAAGGGAGGTAGGTTTCCACCCGTTCAAAAAAAGTTTGGATCTTAGGTTTAAAACTATCCTTTTGCTTTCCTTCAAAAAAAAGTTCAAAAGAAAATCCACTCCCCCCTGATTCCCGTTTCCGGTAGGAAAGCGTGGTGGTTGTAGCACAGGCATCCAAGGTAAGGCTGATAGAAGGGTTTGCCGGAATCTGATTTTCCTTCTTGCCCCAATATTTGACCAAGGCAATATTACTAGGGGCTTTCCATGTAAACTGGCCATCCTTTAGGGTAGTCGCCACCTTTTTAAAGACAAAATCATTTTCGGTCATTCCAATCATTTTCGCAAAGATAATTGAAGTGAAAGGAAGCGGATGTGCGTTCCAAATTAATTCCTACTTTAGTAGGACTACAGCTATCATGAAACAGAAAGTGCTTAAAATACTAGTTGCCGTTATGGTCTGCCTTTTTATTGGCTTTCTTTCTGGTTTTGCTACGCAAAGCTCGATAACCGACTGGTACCCAACCTTGAACAAGCCCAGTTTTAATCCCCCCAACTGGATTTTTGCCCCGGTTTGGACCCTACTTTACATTCTTATGGGTATTGCCGCGGGATGGGTATGGGGCAAAGGATTTCACCACCTTTGGGTAAAAACCGCACTCTACCATTTTGGGTTTCAATTGTTGTTCAACGCTTCTTGGAGTATTGTATTCTTTGGATTCAAAAACCCATTGGCCGCACTCTTTATCATCGTCATCCTTCTCGTCTTAATTCTATTGACCATAAAGTGGTTTAGGGTAGTCAGCAAGAAAGCGGCACTTCTACTCATCCCTTACCTTTTATGGGTCCTATTTGCCACCTTTTTAAATTTTAAGATTTGGCAGTTGAATTGACGCTTTGTTTACAGGGTAGCTTCCATTTCTTTGGCAAGATCCACCATTTTTAGCATTGTATTTAAATTCCTTGTGGTTGCCGAAACTTTCAATTTATTCTCAATAAGAGTATTGCCCAACTTGGCCTTACCCGCACCCTTTTTACAATTTAAGTACACACAGCCATTTTTTACCAGAAAATCCTCTTCCGCAAAAACCAGCTTATTAAAAGCATTAAGTGCTTCATTGGAAGGGTTTTCCATCAATATTGAAAAATAACGGTTCTTGTGTTCCGCATCTTTAAAAGGGGCTTCCTCTAAAATCTTAGTTATGCCAGAATGGTCCAATGCCGCTGTGGGTACCCCAAAATCAAAATGTTTTCTAATCAATGAAGTTATTTTTTTAGCAGTTTCCGTTGCTTCCAAATGGGTTAGCACCACAAGGTTTCCACTTTGGATATGGGTCTTTACTTGTTGGAATCCCGCTTGCTCCAATACCTTTTTTAGATCGGCCATTTTAAGCTTTCGATTTCCGCTTACGTTGACCCCTCTTAAAAAAACAATCCAAGTATGCATAAAATTCGTTTCAATAGGTTGCACCACTAAAACTACTCGAATTAATTTTAGTAAATTCCCCTTCTTAAAATTTAAAATATGGGGCAATACATATTAGCATTAGACCAAGGGACCACCAGTTGTAGATCGGTACTTTTTGATAAGCAGGGAACTATCGTCTCTGTTGCGCAAAAAGAATTTACGCAAATATTCCCCAAACCGGGTTGGGTAGAACACGATGCTACCGAAATTTGGTCCACCCAAGCGGGAATGGCCGAAGAGGCCGCCGCTAAAAAGGGTATCGAAGGCTCACAAATTGCTGCTATTGGTATAACCAACCAGCGGGAAACCGCTGTGGTTTGGAACAGAAAGACCGGAGAACCTATCTACAACGCTATTGTATGGCAGGATAAGCGGACTGCCGATTTCTGTGATGAACTAAAAGGAGCCGGAAAATCCGACCTTATTAGGGAAAAGACGGGTCTGGTCATCGATTCTTATTTTTCGGCAACCAAAGTCAAATGGATTTTGGACAATGTGGATGGTGCCAGGGCAAAGGCCGAAGCTGGGGAGTTGGCTTGGGGAACCATAGATTCTTGGTTGGTCTGGAAAATGACCCAAGGGAACTTGCATATTACGGATGTTACCAATGCATGTCGTTCCCTGATCTTCAATATTAATACCATGGCCTGGGACGATGAGCTTTTGGAGTTGTTCACCATTCCTAAAAGTATGTTGCCGGAAGTACGCCAGTCCAGTGAAGTTTATGGCCATACCGGTCCAAATTTCTTTGCTGCTGAAATTCCCATAGCGGGCATTGCCGGCGACCAACAAGCTGCTCTGTTCGGACAAATGTGTACCCAAAAAGGGATGGTAAAAAACACCTACGGAACCGGGTGTTTTATGCTGATGAACGTAGGTGAACAACCTATTCCTTCCAAAAATAACCTATTGAGTACCGTCGCCTGGAAAATAAATGGCAAAACCACCTATGCCCTTGAGGGAAGTATCTTTATTGCCGGGGCCGTGGTACAATGGCTTCGCGATAGCTTAAAAATCATAGCAAAATCCTCGGATGTGGAAACTTTGGCCAGTTCCGTAGAAAGTGCGGAAGGGGTTTATTTTGTCCCCGCTTTTGCCGGGCTGGGAGCGCCACATTGGAACCAAAAAGCGCAGGGTACTATTTTTGGACTTACCAGGGGAAGTACCGATGCCCATATTGCCAGGGCAGCATTGGAATCCATTGCCTACCAGACCATGGATATCCTTAAAGCCATGGAAGCGGATTCTGGAATAGCTATAAAAGAACTCCGTGTTGATGGCGGTGCTACGGTCAACAATATGCTGATGCAGTTCCAAGCGGATGTCCTTAATACAAAAACCGTGCGACCTAAAATTATTGAGACCACGGTCATGGGAGCCGCTTATCTTGCGGGTCTCGCTGTTGGTTTCTGGGAAAGTCCAGAGGAAATACAGGATATTTGGCAGACCGATGTGCGCTTCAATCCCACCGAAGAACGAAAAGGCGTTGAAGCCGGAATCAAAGGGTGGTATCGTGCAATCGGTGCCTTGGAATATTGGAGCGAACAATAACCCTAATATTAAGATATTGTAAAATCCCTGTAGTTACATTATCATTTTTATAGGATGTGGCATATGCTACCTATATTTGGCCTTTTAGTCGCAAATATGCTTAGATGACTCCTTTTGCAGCAGAAATAGTCGGATCTTTTTTACATATTTTGATTGGATGTGGCGTAAATGCCAATGTATCCCTTAAAAATACCTATGGAAGCGGTTCTGGATGGATTGTTATCACTACCGGATGGGCCCTAGCTGTATATACTGGTGTAGTGGTTGCGGGGCCATATAGCGGAGGGCACCTCAACCCAGCAGTAACCATTGGTTTGGCCATGGCTGGCGAATTTTCAATATATAGTGTGCCCAACTACATCATAGCCCAATTTATAGGGTCCATGTTAGGTGCCTTTATGGTTTGGTTGACCCATAAATCCCATTTTGACCTTACCGTAGACGGCAATAGCAAGCGAGGGGTTTTCTGCAATGCGCCGGCCGTTCCCAATTTAGGATTGAACTTTCTAACAGAAGCCATGGGTACTTTTGTATTGGTGTTTGCCATACTTCATTTTAGTGATGCGGTATTTACCAAAGACAACACCATTATAGGTTTAGGCTCCCTAGGTGCTCTAAGGGCCGCTTTGATTATCTGGGCCGTGGGTCTAGGGCTTGGAGGTCCAACGGGCTATGCCATAAATCCGGCTCGTGATTTAGGGCCGAGAATCGTACATGCTTTGGTTCCTATTAAAAATAAGGGCTCCAACGGCTGGGGGTATTCTTGGATTCCTGTTTTGGGGCCCATTGCAGGTGGTGTCCTAGCCGCGTTTTTAGCGGGTTGGTTGCAATAGTTTTATTAGGATAACGTGAGTTCGATATAACTGTCATTTTAAATAATTGACAAGTAATACCTTAACTAAAATGTCAGGTTGAGCCTTTCGGCTGAGCTCAAGATAAACTAAAGTCGAGACCTAATTAGAAATTACACTTTTGAAGTCTTCTCGACCGCTCGAAGTGACATAACACATATTTACCAGCATTTAAGTGGACCAGATTCAAAACTTAAGTCCAACTCACGTTAGGATAAGTCCTTGGCAATGGCCTGGGCGGCAATGTATCCTCCGGTCCATGCATTTTGGAAGTTAAAACCACCGGTTATAGCATCTACATTCATAATTTCCCCGGCAAAATGGATGTTGGGTAGTTTTTTACTCTCATAGGTTTTAAAGTTGATTTCCTTTAAATCAACACCTCCCGCAGTTACAAATTCTTCTTTAAACGTACTTTTTCCGTTCACCCTAAAAACGCATTCGGTCAATTGAAAGATCAGTGCTCTTAACTGTTCCTTGGAGAGTTCTGCCCATTTAACAGCTGGAGCAATACCTGCGGCCTGTACTAGGCTTGTCCAAAGTCTACGAGGTAACTCTACTGCCTTTGTCTTTAGTATCGTTTTTTTACCATCGACTTCCCTAATTTTTGAAAAAAGTCCTTCCAGAGAGCCTTGGCTATAATCCGGCAACCAATTGACCTTGATCCTAAAATTATAATCCAACCTATGTAAAACCAAAGCGCCCCATGCTGATAGACGTAAGATTCCGGGACCACTCAACCCCCAATGGGTAATAAGTACTGGGCCTTGGGACTCCAACAAAGGTGCTTGTTTTGACTTACTTTTTAGTTCGATGGCTATTTTTGAATCGTACTGTTTTTTGGGTAATACTTCTACATGCGCTTCGGTACTTAAACCACTGATCCCATCAATTCGTTCATCTTGAATATTAAAGGTAAACAAGGACGGGACAGCTTTGATGATACGGTGTCCTTGGGTTCTTAAAAGCTCCCACATTTTTGGGTTACTTCCGGTGGCAATGAGCAATTTTTTACAGTGGTAGTTTTTGTTTTTGGTGGTCACCCGCCAGCCTCCGGCGAGTTGTTCAGATCTTTGAAAGTCCTTCACCTGATAGTTTTTCAAGACGGAGACCCCCAATTTCTTTGTCTCCCTCAAAAAACAATCGATGATACTTTGCGAACTGTTGGATATGGGAAAAACACGACCATCCTCTTCCACCTTTAGTGGTACTCCCCGGGTTTCAAAAAACTCCATGACATCACCAGTGGCATGGGAATGGAAGGGGCCCAACAATTCTTTTTTACCGCGGGGATAGTTGCTGATCAATTCTGGCAAATCAAACTGGGCATGGGTCACATTGCAACGCCCCCCTCCAGAAACCTTGACCTTTCCCAATACGGTCTTACCGCGTTCAAAGATCGCGATGGACAACTTTGGGTTTGCCTCTGCAAGTTGGATGGCCGAATAAAATCCCGCTGCACCGCCACCAATGATGATTACATCAAAAATCACTGGACCCGTTCTGGATAGTTGGTAAAGATTCCATCCACACCAAAAGTACTTACTCTTTCGATATCAGTAAGCTCATTAACCGTGTAGGTATATACCTTAAAACCTTCATTGTGGATTGCTACTACGTTTTCCACAGTTAGCGTTTTATAATATGGATTAATGGCTACTGCACCCAATTCCTTGGCCACTTCAATAGCCTCTAAAGGATCTTCTTCTGTTAAAACTGCAATGGCAACATCTGGGTTTATCCTCCTAAACTCCCTTAATTCATCCCATTCAAAACTGGAAATCACAAAATTATCAAGTGTCCATCCCCGTTTCTCTATGTAGTACTGCATAATGAAGTTTACCCTATCCGAAGTATTTTTCCCTTTGAGTTCAATATTCAAAGCTACGTTGTTATCGATCAATCTAAGTACTTCTTGTAATTGGGGAATCTTATGGTTGCCCTCTAAAATAACACTGCTTAGGTCAAACATATTCCATTCTTCAATCTTTCCCCCGGCATTGGAAAGGCGTTCCAAACGGTCATCATGGAATACCACAATTTCACCACTTTTTATTTTAAAGACATCAATTTCAATCATGTCGACCCCTAAATCCATAGCTTTTTGTATGGAAGCGAGGGTATTCTCCGTTTCATGCCCCATGGCACCTCTATGCCCAATAACCAGTAGTTTTTCTTCTTTCATTTGACAGGATAACAATAGGATGAGTACAAGAAAGCTTAATAAAGTTCTATTGCCCATTTTTAGTTCTTTACTTTTTTCAAAAATATGAAATGAAAATCGAAGCCCTTACTCCAATCTAAAGATGACAGATTCCAACGGGCCCAATGCAATGGGAACGGAGCCTATTCCGTTTTCCACCTTTAATTGGTGTTCCGTTTGATATAATAATTCCCTTAAGGTGATAATCCCTTGTGGCAGCTGCCATTCCTCCACCACATGGGCAGGAAGCTTCAAATCAAGATTATAGGATTTCTGGGTGTCAAAATTTGATACGATGATCAGTTTTTCCTCTTTATCCCATCGTACAAATGAAAAAATCCGATGATCATAGTGCTCGTTCTGTTCCTTGTTAAAATAGTGGATTTCCTTATACTTGCCCATAAGTGCAGGGCTGTTGATGGTAATATTGAGCAAACGTTTATAAAAATCGCGCAATTCACGTTCTTCCGAAGTCAATTGTCCACCATCAAACTTTTTACCGTTCATCCATCTTTGATGGGCGGGAACCCCAACATAGTCAAAAATAGAGGTTCTCGTTGGGCTTCCAAAACCAGCTGCTTCAGAACCGTCTTCCCCCACTTCTTGACCAAAATAAATCATGGTGGGCGAGGTACTTATTGTTGCGGAAACGACCATCGCGGGTTTCGCTATCTCCGCTTTGCCCACAAAATCTGGACTGGCAATACGTTGCTCATCATGGTTTTCCAAAAAATGGAGCATATGGTGCTCAATATCCTGCAAGCTGTGCTGCACGGTATGGATATGGTCCGTCCACCCATAGCCTTTCATAATGTGTTTGATGCTATCGTAAAGTTCTACCTTATCGTAGAGATAATCCATTTTACCCTTAAAGATATAGTCCCTATACAAATCTGGATTGTACACTTCCGCCAACAAAAAGGCCTCTGGGTTTTTCATTTTTATGGACGAATTCATAAAACTCCAAAA
>CALGQU010000006.1 GCA_937959125.1 uncultured Croceitalea sp. | reverse complement strand
ACCCCATCGTGGAATAGCGGTACTCCCCATAATCCAATATATCTTCCGCCTCCTTAATCATCGTAACCAAAGTTTTTTTGCTAACACTGCTAATGGGCTGTTGGGGGTTTTGGGCAATTAAAGCCCCGAAATCAATATCCGGTAAACCGGATTGATGGGAGGCCAAATCCGATATTTTAACGGTATTCTTAAGTTTGGGTTGAAATACAAAGGCTTCTGGCAGGTATCCATCGATAACAGCATCCAATTGCAACTTTCCTTCAAGTGCCGCTTGGGCAATTAAATTTCCCGTGATAATTTTAGTAATGGAGGCTATCTCAAAAACCGAATTTTTATTGATAGCCTTATCACTTTCCCTACCTATATTTCCATAGGCGGTATAATACTCTTGATTTTGATGAATAAACCCCACACTCATGCCTATTTCTGGATGTTCTGAGTGATATTTTTGCACAATTGAATCTATGCGTTGGGTGATGTTTTGGGCAACGACACACTGACTTATCATCAGTACAAACAATACATAATTGATACTATTTTTCATTTTAAGAGTTTTTATTTATTTTCGATTTGCTTATCGGGTAATCCCATGAATTTTTTCTACCATGGCTTTGGCGTTCCCGTTGGTCCCCCCCAAGGCTATGGCCTTTTTATAATACTTTAATGCTTGGTCATACTCCTTATGGGCAAAATAGGCTTCCCCAAGACTGTCGTATAGATTGGCATGTTCCGGAAATTGTTGGATACCAAATTGAAACGTTCTAATGGCCCCTGCCACACTACCGCCTTGCCGTAGCACTGCGTAGCCCAAGCGGGTTATCTCATTGGGCATGTCAAAAGCGTACTGGATTCCATGTGTTTTTTTAAGTTGATGGTAGGCTGCGATCCCCTTGTCTACATCTTCTACAAAAGTCTTCCGTAATCGAAGAAAGATCGATTTTTTAGGAAGTTCAAAGTCGGAACCCAACATCAGGTCATGCAACATATGCCCCAATTCCAACGCTAGTCCCGTATGATTGTCCAATAGAATAATGGTTATCTTATTTTCAAAATCATTTAGCATCATGGACCTATATTTTAAGGAGGTGCCATTGTGCCTTAGCAGTTGTCGTTCTTCAAAAAATTCTCCTAGGGATGCAGTTGCCTTGTTTACATAGGGGTTCCTGATCAAGGTATCGTAGGACGATTTTGAAATCAAGCGATTGTTCTTCAGCCCATCCGTCCAAAGCAGCAAATCATCAATACCCATCCAAAGCCATCCGCTTATATACTCCAGTTCTGGGCAAGGGGTACCATCCCAATCATAACAAGAAGTCCTATTAGGCGTTGCGGGCTTGGGATCAAAAAAGGCGTTTTTCATGCCAAGGGGTTCCAATAGGTTCTCCTGTACAAATGCTTTATAGCTTGTATTGCTAACCTTTTCTACGATGCGCTGTTGCAGAAACACACTATAATTGTTATAGTTAAAATTGGTGCCCGGCTCAAACAACAAACTATCAATTTTACGGAGGTTTTTAAAAGCGGTTTCATCGTCTTTTAAATCTGCATCTGGCGATACAAGTCCGCCTGCATAGTTCAACAAATGACGTATAGTTATTTTTTCTGACCATTTGGGAAGTTTCAAATCAAACTTGGAAATGGGGTCATCCAATCCCAGTTTACCTTGCTCTGCCAATAGCGCTATAGCAACTGCGTTAATTTCTTTTGATATAGATCCAATGTTAAACATGGCGGCACTGTTAAGTGCTTTATCTTCAGAGGCATTGGTATAACCAAAAGATTTTTTATAAACAAGGCTGTCATTTTTCACGATCAGAACGTTGCCGTTAAACAGTTCCCGTTCAAAAGCGATGTGCATTACAGAATCTATTTGTTTAATGTATTCTGCTTGTTCTGTGTAATCCTGACCATTGCTTTTACACGATATAAATAGCTGTAAAAAAACAAGCAGTGCAATCCCAAGTTTAATTGTCTGTTTCATAAAAAGTGGTTTAATATATTACTGTAAAGGTCTTCTTTGGTTACATCTTTAATCATCTTATTTTTCTAGAGCATTCCAAATACCCCAAAAAACGTCGTCGCTATGTTCTTTTTGGGAATCGGTATTGGCGATGAAGATTCTGCCTCTTTTGGTTTCGGTATTAAAGAAAAGCATGGTATTGGTCCCTGGGTCGCCACCGGTATGCCCAATAACGTTATAGGCCAGTTCCTTTTCCGTAAAAAGCCCTACATTAAAATTTTTCTTTTTCTCAAAAGCGGAGGCTTCCAATTGGGAAGCAAAGAGTTCTTGGTATCCGGACGCTGTGAGTAGTGTCCCATTTCCAGAATGCCCTTTGATTAAATCCACCAAAAAGTACCCCAGATCTGTACTTGAGGTAATCAATCCCCCATCCGGATAGGAAAGAATTTTATAATATGGTAATTCCAGTTCGTCATAGTACAATTTAGAATATTGGGCCATATCCACATCTTCAAAAAACCAGCTGGTGGCGGTCATCCCTAAAGGTTGAAAAATATGTTTTTCGGTAAAGTCGCTAAAAGACTGCTTTGTTGCATACTCAATAACAAGACCGCATAGTGCTGCTCCAACATTACTATACTCGTAACGTTCCCCCGGCCTACGTTTTGCAAAGGTTTGGGGGGTGTAGAATTCCCCGTCCACGTCCAAAATTTTGGGCATGTAGTCGGCCAAGGACATATAGTGGCTGGATGGATTTTGATAGTAGGTGGCATAGCGTTTTAAAGCTTCGGTTATAACCACATCATCTTTATTGGTATAACAGGTTTCCAGATAAATTTCTGAGTCAGAAATGGAACTGGTATGCGTAGCCAGTTGACGAATAGTGATCTCTATACCGGGGTGGTTGGGATTGCTGACGGTAAACGGTAAATGATTGTTGATAGGGTCATCCAAATCAAGTAATTCCAATTCCACAGCTTTTGCAAGAGCTACGCCAATAAACATCTTTGAAACCGATGCGATATTGATGATCGTATTTTTAGTGTAGGCTTGCTTGGTTTTGATATCGGCATAGCCAAACCCTTTATTATAAACGATTCCTGTGCTGTCTACGATAGTGCCTGTAAAACCATTAAAAACACCCGTATTGTAAAGACTATCCAATTCCTTATCTACGGTCAGTAAATCCGCATTAGTCGTTAGGTTTCCATTTTTGCAAGAACAGCATAGTATGATTAGTCCAAAAAATAATGTAATTCTCTTCATTTAGGTTTATGTTATAAGGTGATTATCGTTTGGTAAAATGAATGTTCTTTGTATTGATCATTGAAAATTTAAATCCTGAAACCATATTGTTAGGTGTTCTAAGGAGTTTAATCTTTGCCATTGCCCAACCCTCAATGATAAACTCGTCTTTGGCGCTTGGATTCAATTGTATTTGTAACCTTGGATGTTCTAAAACAGGAGTTCCGTTCTGTAACATAAACTCGTATTCCGTGGCCAGTTCCTCACTATAATACTTTCCTAGGTAAGTCTCTATGTCTTTAGGATCAAAAGAAATGTCGTGCTTATCGCTATTCGAAATGGCCGTATTCTCATGATTTTTCCTATTATCTTTCGATTGTAACACCTCGTCCAAAAAGATATCGGCAATTTCATTGGGGACATGTAATGGATGTACCCCCGGGGTGTTTGCCAAAAGTACGATGGCAAGGTCGTCACTCGGAAATCTAGCAATACGGGCCCTAAAGCCGCCCAACGCACCGCCATGTCCAATACTCTCAATTCCTTTATAAATCATTTTTTCCATTCCCATGCCGTAACTGGTTGACGTACCATCGTTAAGCTTTCCGGGTAGTTGCATGGTTTTAAAGATTGCTGAAGTGCCAACTTTTAGTTGTTCAAAATTCTGTACCCATAGACCCAGATCTTCAATCGTGGTTAAAAGTCCGCTACCGCCGGAATTGGCATCGTTTAAAATGGCTTTTAAATAACCATTACCACTTTGGTAGTAGGAATAGGCTTTGTTCTTAATGACTTGCCTTGGGTTTTCTAAAAAAAGGGTGTTTTGCATTCCAAGGGGTGCAAAAATAGCTTCATCGGTAAAAGTGGAGAACGATTTTCCCGTAACCCTAGCAACTACTTCCGCCAACAACGTATAACCGGTATTGCAATAAAGATACTGTTCGCCTGGTTTAAAATTCAGTTCTTTTTGTTGGGCAATAACATTTAAAACCTGCGTTTTGGTCACAATATCCCCTTCATCCCATCCCATCAATGCAGCAAGTACAGCTTCCTCCCGTAGACCGCTAGTATGATTGGCAAGATGACGTAAGGTAATCTTATGTCCAAAATCCGGCACTTCCGGGATATACTTTCTAACGTCATCTTCCAAAGACAATTTACCTTGATCTTCCAATAATAGGATACTAAACGCCGTAAATTGTTTTGCCACTGATCCTGTTCTAAACACTGTTTTAGTTGTAATGGGAATACCATATTCCAAATTGGCGTAGCCATAGGTATTTTGAAAAACAACTTTTCCTTCCCTTATAATGGCCACTGCGGCTCCGGGCGTCTCTTGATCATCCCATGGTAAAAACACTTGATTTATGCGCCCAAAAGACGTGATGGCCTGATCGACTTTCTTTTTTATATATAGTTCATAGGTCCCTTTAGTGCCCCGTGTATCTATTGAGGCTACCTCAATGGCATACCATCCTTTTTTAGTGGACTTTAGGCGCACTGGTTCTGGACCAAAGCTGCCGTTAGGGCTATCAAAATCCGCTATTTTCTTTCCCATCGCGTCATAGGTTGTCACTGCTACGTCTATTCCTATTTGGTTCAGCGTTATAAATGCTATCTGATTATCTTCCATGGCAATGGTATAGCGGTGTTTTTGGAGCGCGTCCAGTGTGGTTAAAATGGTATCTTGTACTTGCAATTGTTGACCTAATAGAAAAATGGGCAAACATGCCAATACGGTTATCGCTTGGTTTCTCATTGTTTAGTTGTTTTCTAGGGTTTTGATTTTAGCCGAAATAGTACTTTTAGTCTTTTCATCTTCCGTAATGGCCAATGCATCTTGGTAATGGATAATTGCCTTTTTTAAACTTCCAAGGCGTTCATGGACTTCAGCCAATGCCAAATGGGAATCTGGGTTTACAGGATGCTGTTCTGCATTAAATTCAAACAATTGCAATGCCCTATGGGTTTCCCCCCTACCAAAAAAAGAAACCCCAAGTTGTAAAAGACTATTGGAAAAGTCATAGTTGGTCGTATCGGCCAATAACGTATGATAATGTTGTTTTGCTATTTTAAAATCCGCTTCAGTAAATATTTCCATCAATTTTACCCGTATTGTTTTTAGCGAATCTATAGGGATGGTCCACTTTTCAAGTGCTTCACCATCACGGTAGACAGAAACGGTATCTACCGTAACACCGTTGTAATTAAATTGTATAGCATTGGGATAATCGGTTATTTTAAAAATGTAATTTCCCTGATGGTAAAGCCTGTTAGAGGTACTACCCGTAAGCAGTTTTAATATTGGGGAAGCTATGGATAACCGCCCGTTATTTTCTGTAATAGTGACTATTTCAGAGAAGTCCCCAAACATAAAATCCAAATAACTACCTTGTATGG
>CALGQU010000005.1 GCA_937959125.1 uncultured Croceitalea sp. | reverse complement strand
GGTATTCTGCTTTTTGGCAATCCTTGTTTTGGCAGGTATAGGGTACACTGTGGCGACCATCTATTTGTCCAACAATTATTTTCATGAGACCACCCAGCGTTTACACTCCAACTTAGCGCAACACCTCATTGACGAAAAATTCAAGAACCAAAGTCCGTTTGATGAAAATGGCAACGTTAACAAACCACTGTTTGGTGACATTATGCATGATATGATGGCCGTAAACAGGGCCATTGAAGTCTATCTTCTGGATACCGAAGGACACGTTCAATATTCCGTAGTACTGGATCACGATTCCGTTCAAACCAATTCAAGAAAAGTAGCCATAGCCCCCATTAGAAGATTTATAGCAACGGACGGGAAGGGGTATGTTTTGGGCGATGATCCCAAAAATCCAGGGAACAAACAAGTTTTTTCTGCGGCAAAATTTAATAAAAACGGAAAAACGGGTTATATCTATATTATTTTGGCCGGACAAGATTATGTAAGCACCAGAAACATGTTGTTTGGTAGTTATGTGGCCAAACTAGGTTTTGGAACAGGGATTGTTACCCTATTATTCGCGGCCTTATTGGGCGTACTTTCTGTTTGGTATTTGACCAAAAACCTAAGGGAATTGGTTTTCGCGGCAAAACGGTTTCAGCAAGGGGATTTGCAGTATCGGATTGAAAATGCCAAAGATTCGGACATGGCAGCAGTGACTACTACTTTTAACGAAATGGCAGACACTATTTTAACGGATATGGACCGTATAAAATCTTTAGAAGTACTGCGAAGGGAATTGATCGCCAATATTTCACACGATCTACGGACCCCTTTGGCCATCATACAGGGGTATATAGAAACCCTGCAAATCAAGGACAAGGATTTGACCAGCGAACAACGCATGGAGTATCTGGATATTGTCAATTCTGGGGCAGGGCGTTTATCAAAATTGATCACCCAACTTTTTGAATATTCCAAACTGGAAGCTAACCAGATAACCCCGGAAAAAGAGCCTTTCTTGATCAGTGAACTCGCCAATGATGTACACAGCAACTACCAAGTATTGGCTGCCCAAAAAAGCATTGATTTAAAATTGGAAATGACCGAAGGGGTTCCTTTGGTGTTTGCGGATATTTCCTTGGTAGAAAGGGCCATACAGAACCTTATGGACAATGCCCTTAAATTTACCCCGGAACATGGTAGCGTAGTGGTAAGCATTACACCAATGAATTCCAATGTAGAGATAACCATCAAAGATTCCGGACCGGGAATTACCGTAGAAAACCAATCCCTTATTTTTGAACGTTACCGACAAACAAAAACCGGGGCGCAAAAGGAAGGGGCAGGACTTGGGTTGGCCATCGTCAAAAAAATAATGGAGCTCCACAATTCCAGCATCCAAGTATTGAGCAAACCTAACGAGGGAACCGCTTTTAGTTTTAATTTACCGGTATACCAATTATCCTAAAAATTAGGGATAGGTCATATTTAGCTGGCCTATTTCATTATCTTTAATTAAACTTTTTTACATGGTCCTAACCGATTCGCTTTTGGATTTTTTCCTGGAAACCAGAAAACAGTCCGAAATTATCTGCGAACCTCTAGAAATAGAAGATTATGTGGTACAGCCCGTTGTTGATGTAAGTCCGCCAAAATGGCATTTAGGGCATACCACCTGGTTTTATGAAGCATTTATACTTAAACCCCATGCTGCTGGTTATCAAGAATTCGATGAGGACTTTTCTTTTGTTTTCAATAGTTATTATGAAACCGTGGGTAAGCGCGTCGTCCGATCCGATAGGGGGAATCTAAGCAGGCCTTCCGTAAAACAAGTATATTCTTATCGGGCATATGTTACCGATGCCATACGTAGTCTTTTTGGAAAAAGCCAGAAACAAGAATTGTTGGACTTATTGGAAATAGGGATCCATCATGAAAAACAGCACCAAGAATTATTGCTTACGGACATCAAATACATTTTAGGAAATAATCCTTTACTACCATCGTATTCCAAAGATTTTAGGGAACATACCATTGAAAACCATTCTCAAGACTGGATTACGGTAACAGAGGGCTTATATACTATTGGTCACGCTTCAGACGATTTTTGCTATGACAATGAATTGGGTAGGCACCAGGTTTTCCTCCAGCAGTTCCAAATCTCCAACAAACTGGTTACCAATGGTGAGTTTTTGGAATTCATGAATCAAAATGGCTATGGGAATTTTGAGCTTTGGCATGCTGAAGGTTGGGATTGGGTCAACCAGAATAACATACAATCCCCCATGTACTGGCATCAAATTGATGGACAATGGTATAACTATACTTTAGGAGGCTTGCGCCAATTGGAGCATACCGCCCCATTGACCCATATTTCGTATTATGAAGCGTTTGCATTTGCCCAATTTAAGGGCCTGCGACTGCCTACGGAATTTGAGTGGGAAGCTGCACAATCCTTTTTTCCTTGGGGAAATCGATGGGAATGGACGGAAAGTGCTTATTTACCCTACCCAAAATACGCAAAGGCAGCTGGTGCACTGGGGGAATACAATGGAAAATTCATGGTCAACCAAAAGGTACTGCGTGGCGGTTCCGTGGCCACGCCAAGAAAACACACCAGACCTACGTATAGGAACTTTTTTCAATCCAATTTAAGATGGCAATTTACAGGCCTTAGACTGGCCAAATAACCTAATACAATCCATGCAAAATAACATAGCAACTAAAAAGGAGACCCTTTTTGAAAAGGAGGTCCACCAAGGTCTTACGGCCTATCCAAAATACTTATCCTCCAAATACTTTTACGACGCCATTGGTGATAAACTTTTCCAAGATATCATGGCACTCCCAGAATATTATTTGACCAATTGCGAACATGATATCCTCAAAACCTATAAAGACGAGATTGCCAACCATTTTACTGCGGATGGTAGCCCCTTTAGTCTTTTTGAACTAGGTGCTGGTGACGGCAAAAAAACCAAAGTGCTGTTGGAACACTTCATCAACAAACAACTGGATTTTGATTATCGCCCAATAGACATAAGTCAAAATGCATTGGATCAACTGGAAAGTTCCATTAAACAAGAACTCCCAAAAGTAGTGGTCTCCCCTTTACAAGGCACCTATTTTGACACCCTAAAAAATATTGGTCAAGAAAACAAAAAACGAAAAGTCATTTTATTCTTAGGTTCCAATATTGGTAACCTTTTACATGACCAAGCCATTGATTTTTTAAGAAAGCTTAAAGAGGTCATGCAAGAAGGGGATTTGGTTTTTATGGGCTTTGATCAAAAAAAAGACCCGCAGACCATTCTTGATGCCTATAATGATCCTACAAAGATTACCGCAGCTTTCAATAAGAATATCTTGACCCGTATAAATGCAGAAATGGGAGCTGATTTTAAGTTAGATACCTTTAAACACTGGGAAGTTTATGATCCCGAGACGGGTACGGCAAAAAGCTATTTGGTATCCGTTAAAAAACAAGACGTACGTATTGAACAATTAGCACTTACCGTAAGTTTTGATGCATGGGAAAGTATCCATACTGAAATTTCCCAGAAATATGACGACAAAGTAGTAGCGTGGTTGGCAAAAGAATCCGGACTTGCTATTGTGAGTCAGTTTACCGACCCCAAGAACTATTATAAAAATTATCTTTTTAAAAAATAACACACATGAAAGCCATTTGGAACAATACGGTAATAGCAGAAAGTAACGAAACGGTGATTATAGAGAACAATCACTATTTTCCTGCGGAGAGTATCAAAAAAGAATATTTTAAAACGAGTGACACCCATACGACTTGCCCTTGGAAAGGTGTGGCCTCTTACTACACCTTAGAGGTAGAAGGGAAAGAAAATAGCGATGCTGCGTGGTATTATCCAGAAACCAGCGAACTTGCGAAAGGCATAAAAGGTAAAGTAGCTTTTTGGAAAGGGGTAACCATTGAGGAATAATAATTCCCCAATGGTTTTTAGTTGATCATTAGACTACTAAGACCGCATTCTCAGCACCGGCGTAATCGTTCCATTGGTAACGGTCAGCTTCTGTTTCATTGATGTAGGTATTGTCCACCAAATAACGGAATTCGTAAGCGTTCTCCTTTGGTAGTTCAAAAGTCCCTTTGAACGTTCCGTTCTTAAGTTTTTTAAGGGTGCTTCCTTTTGGGTTCCAGTTGTTAAAGTCTCCAACAACGGCTACTTTTTTTGCTTCTTCGGCAGGTACGGTAAACGTTACCTTACAAACAGGTTTCGTTTTTAAATATTGTTTTTTAATTGCCATGGTACATGAATTTTTAGTTTAAATGAGGGTACAAAGCAATACATAAAACGGTTAACAGTCAACCATTTAGCTACGATTTATCATTTTAATAAAATAAAGGGAAAGCATTTTGCACCTTTTCAATAAAACCCTAAGTTTTATACCATAAGCCAAGCTATTTTTATTTTTTAAGAATCTTTAAGATAGCATCTATCTCTTCCAATGTATTGTAAAAGTGAAAACTAAGCCTAATACCGTCTCCCCGTTGCGCCCCTATGACATCATTCTTGGTCAATTCCATAAATAGTTTTTCGTTCGCCTTAATATTAAAAATAGTACTATGTCCTTGTCTGTTCAGCACACTGTCTTCCAATAATCCAAGTTGGGCAAACCCTCGCTTGGCATGCTTGGATAGCAGTTCCAATTGCTTTTCAATGGTATCCATTCCCAAGCTTTTCAAAAAGTGGAGTGAAAACTCCAAACTCCCCATGGACAACGAATCCAGATGACCGGGTTCCAAATGTTTACAAAATGTCCTGTATTCTTCCCCTTCCAAAGTATTTCTTCCGGACCCGTAGCCTTTGGACACCATGGAAAAGCGATGTTTTACTTCGTCTTTTATCATCATCAAGCCGTTACCATATCCGCTTAAAAGCCATTTATAGGCACTGGAACCAAGAATATCTATCCCAGAGTCCGTAAAATCAAAAGCTTGGGTACCTAAAAACTGGGTACCATCCGCTAGAATCATAAGATCCGGGAAATCTTTCTTCAACTGTTGGATAAAATTTAGGTCAATGAGAATACCATTTAGCCATTGCACCACACTGAACGCAAGAACGGTGATACTTTTTGTTTTAACGATATCATAGATCTCCTGTTCCATGGTTGCACTAATAGCAACCTGTTCCAAGACAAATCCCCTACTCTTAAAAGGTAGGCTTAACGAGGGATAATCCCCTTGCAATAACAATACCTTTTCCTTTTTGTCCAATCCTTCCAAAAGTAAATTAAGGCCAACACTAAAACAGGGCAACAAGGCTACATTGGCCGTTGGGCAGTTAAAAAAATCGCCCACCACTTTTCTGGTCCGTTCCAACATTTCGTTGGCTTTGGATTTTAGCATACTTCCCTTTATAAGGTAATCCAAATCATGCTCCTGCCGCCATTCCATCAAATCTTCGGATAGGAGTCCTGTTGCTGCGGTATTGGCATAGATATACTGTTGTACTACGGGGAATTTTTTTCTTATACCGTCCATATGGGCTAGTTTTTGCAATCACTTATCTTTGCTGTTAAAGATAATCACAATGTTATTTAACAAGAAGGGTAAAAGTGAAGTTGACATTGAACAGCATGAATTGCTGGAAAATGCCCAAAGACGTGTCAAGCAAAAAAAGCGACTTTTTATCCATTTTGTTATTCTTTTAATTGGTGCCGTTTTCCTAGTCCTCATCAATAAAATCATTGGGGCCTACAAAGAATATGATTGGTTTATTTGGGCCATAACGGCTTGGGGCTTCCTCTTTGCTATGCATGCCTTTAATGTTTTTGTAACCCAGAAATTTATGGGAAGGGAGTGGGAAAGAAACCAACGGGAAAAATTGGTCGCCAAACAAAAGCAAAGGATTCATGAACTTCAAAAGGAGATCGAAACGGATTTCCCACTTTCAAACATCAACAAAAAAGAAGAAGCGTGAAACAGCTTATCATCATAGCCGCGGCGTCTGAAAACAATGCTTTGGGCATCAACAATGACTTGCCATGGCATTTACCCAAGGATTTTAAGCGGTTTAAACAATTGACATCCGGCCATAAAATTATCATGGGACGTAAGACCTTGGAAAGTTTTCCAAAACCGTTACCCAATAGGGAGCATATTGTAGTGACCAGAAATAGGGAATATCAACCCAAGTTTAACTGTGTCCTTACCCATTCCTTGGAAGAGGCCATAGCGTACACGGAAAAGGAGGATACCGTTTTTATAATCGGTGGGGGCCAGATCTATAAGCAGGCTATGAAAATGGCCACAAAAATTGAACTCACCAGGGTGCATGCCCAAGTTAAGGCGGACACTTTTTTTCCGGAGATACCTTTAGAAAAATGGCATTTGATCACAGAGGAGTATCATGCCACGGATGAAAAGCACCAATACGCGTTTACCTATTTGACCTATGTACGCAAGGACGTTTAAAAATTAAGATAGTCCACGGCATAATTGCCTTTACCCAACATGGTATCCAAAACCCCAACTTTGGTATTGGTATAAAATTGATTTTTCCCTGGAGGTATGGCAGATGTTCTTAGTTTCCTTTCTTTTGCCAACACATTTTTGGTTTGCCGGGCAACCGCTTCACCAGAATCTATGATTTGAATATGATCTGGCAACAGTTCTTTTATTTTGGGGATAAGGTAAGGATAGTGTGTACACCCCAAAACCAGACAATCAATATCATCTGCTAACATTGGGTCTAGGTATTGCCGTAAAAGCAGTTCCATTTCTTTTGATCGTAGCTTACCGGATTCTATTAAGGAAACCAAACCCGTTCCTTCTTGCTCCAAAATTGTGATTCCCGCAGCGTGTAGTTTAGCCGTATTATGGAATAAACCGCTAGAAAGTGTGCCCTTTGTGGCCAAAATACCCACCTTACCCGTTTTGGTTCGTAAAGCGGCCGGTTTTATTGCCGGTTCTATACCAATAAATGGAACCTGATAGTTATCCCTTAAATAGGATATGGCATTTGTGGTTGCGGTATTGCATGCTACAACAATCACTTTACAATTCTTGCTAAGAAGCAGTTCCGTATTCTTAATACTAAGCTGTAGGATCTCTTCTTTGGACTTTTCCCCATAAGGGGCATTCTTACTGTCTGCCAAATAAAGGGTATGCTCACAGGGCAACAGACGGCGGATTTCCTTCCAGATGGATGTACCGCCAACACCAGAATCAAAAATACCTATAGGTTGCTCCATAATCTTTAAACTAAAAAAACCGCCATGTCCAAAACAATGCTCGGACAATAGGCGGTTTCCAGTACTATATGGTATAAATTTCTTAGAAGCCCAATTCTACCTTTACTTCTATCAAAAGGTCTTTTCCCTTTGCTACGATCAATCCACCACCTTGGGAAGAATCAATGACATAGTCAAATCCTTGGGCTGCGGCTACCTTTTCAATAGCGGTTTTTGCTTTATCGGAAATTGGTGCAAAAAGCTCTCCTTGTTTTTTTTGCATTTCCTGTAATGCAGCTTGTCTTGCGTTTTCTATATTCTTTTGGATATCCTGTAGTTCCAAAGCCCTCTTCTCGTTTTCTTCGCGGGACTTGGACTCAGATTCATTTTGATAAAGCGTGGCTTTATTTTGGAACTCGGTCATGGAGCCTTGGATATCCGCACTGTAGGTCTGCTCTAATTTCTTCAACTCCGCTTGGGCTGCAATCATCTCTGGCATTTGCTGTAATAGCTCACCAACATTGATGTGGGCAACCTTGCTCTGTGCGTTTACAAAACTTGAAGCTGCAACAAACAACACTAGGGCAACAACAATCTTCTTTACATTTTTCATAATTCTAAGTAACTTTAATTTTGAGTGTTAAATTTCTGTGTTTAGCTTTTATTACTGATTAGTTGAATCCTTTTCCGTTTCTTTTTTTCTTTGGTTCTGTTTGGCCCGTCTTTTGGTTTCTCGTTCTTCCAACAATTTTTTTCTTCGTTCTTCGTATGCTTTTTTGCGCTCTTCCCTCAATCTAAGTTGCTCCGCACGTTTATCCGCTACTTCTTTTGCCCTTGCATCTTTCGTGTTTTCCGCTTTCTCTTGTCTTTCTTTTAGGGCTTCGCTTACCTCTTCCGTTAGGGCTTCCCGTTCTTCAAATTCTTTTAACTTGTTGTCCTGCTTTTCCTTTTTCTTGGATTTGCTGACCTTTCTGGTCCTAGCTATCTCCCTTAAAATCAGGTCGCTTACATCATGCCTTTTTTCGGAATACAACATTACGACATCTGCGGATTTATCAAAAATAAAATCATACTTTTTATTCTTTCCAATTTTCTGCACCTCAACAAAGACTTGGTCTTGTATGGGTTGGATCAGCAAACGCTTCTGTAACACCAAATCCCCTTGCGGGCCAAACCTGTCTTGTTGGTAATCCAAGACTTCCTTTTCCAAAATCTGGATTTCTTCTTCACGCTCCGCTATCAACTCCTCCGTCAACAACACTTTCTCGGCCATCAAATCTTTCTTCATCTGCTCCACCTTGCTAAGTTTAAGCTCAATTTCCTGTTTCCACTTATTGGCCTTGGAGGACAATTGTTCCGTGGCCTCTCTATACTCTTCTACATTTTCCAAGATGTATTCCATATCAACGTATCCAATACGCACGCCTCTTTGGGAAAAACCAGCAATGGTAAAAAGTAAAACGGCTAAACTTACTAATGCTCTTATTTTCATTTTTAAATCCGCTAAGTACATAGAAAATATCGTGCCAAAATACATAAATAACTTAAAATGAATTGATTAAACTATTCAAAATTTTGCAAATCTTCTATTTTGATTAAAATTGTTGACCAATAATGAAGTGGGTTTGCCAACCGCTTGGCCCTTGTCCTTGGGACTGCGGCCTTAAATCTTCATCAAACCCGTAACCAAAGTCAATTCCAAGAAGTCCAAAAGCCGGCATAAATATTCGAAGTCCAACTCCAGCTGATCTCTTTAATTGAAACGGATTAAACTCGTTAAAATTGTTGAAAGAATTACCGGCCTCCAGAAAAGAAAGGGCATATATGGAAGCAGCTGGCTTTAAGGTTAAAGGATAGCGCAGTTCCATGGAAAATTTATTGTAAATGGTTCCCCCATCCTGTTCTTGCTGTCCTGTGATCGGGTTGGTGCTAAAAGGTGTCAAGGAACTGTTTTCATATCCTCGTAACTGTATAATTTCCCTACCGTCCAAGGTAAAGTTACCAAGACCGTCACCACCTACAAAAAAGCGTTCAAAAGGCACATCGCCAATATCGTTATTGTAGTTCCCTAAGAAACCAAGCTCTGCATTGGTACGCAATACCAATTTATCTACCAGTCTCGTGTACCAATCGCCCTTAAAGTTGATTTTATAGAATTCCAAAAGCTTAAATCGTTCTTCCTCCCCAGATTCTATCTGCTCTTGCAACATCTGAAATTCTTGTTGTGTTTGCGGGGTTGCCGGGTTAACACCTATTTCAAACAAACGCTCGCTGGCTGCGGTGATATTGTCCCTTATCCCTCTAAAATCTTTGTTGGAAAAGAGGGAATAGGGTGGTGTAAACTTAAACGTAAGTTGAAAATTAGATCCGGATAATGGAAAAATCCTACTTGGTCCCTGTGAACTTCTTGATATTCCCAAAGTATAGGTCAAGGAATTTGACGATCCATTCCCAAAGTTGAACAGCCCTGCATTAAAGTTATTAAAATCATACAACTGGTAACCAAGCGCATGGGAAATGGTAAAGAAATCATCTGGCCACTGCACCCGTTTTGCCAAACCAGCCGTAATTCCCGTAATGGAAAATCCTTGATCACGGTCTACGTCTATTCTACCTTGGTTGTCAAACTGTGTTCTAAATTGTTGTGTTCTGGACAACGAAAGATTAAAACGTACCGGTTTCTTGCCTCCCAACCAGGGTTCCGCAAAATTCAAACTAAATACCCTAAAAGTCCTACTGGCCTGTAAACGCAGTGCAAAAGTTTGTCCATCTCCCATAGGCACAGGTTTATAAGCCTCGCCTTTGAAAAGGTTTTGAATGGAAAAATTGCTAAAGGAAAGCCCTAAGGTCCCAATAAAACCACCTCCGCCAAAACCACCTTGCAGTTCAATTTGACTTGAACCGGATTCTACCAAACTGTAATTGATATCCACCGTTCCTGCATTGGGATCTGGATTAATAATATCCGGCACGATCTGTTCTGCATCAAAGAAGCCTAACTGTCCCAATTCCCGCACACTACGCACAATATTGTCTTTACTATATTTCTGGCCCGGTCTGGTTCTTAGCTCCCTAAAAATTACGTGATCATTGGTTTTATCGTTCCCTGCAACCGTCACATGATCCAAAAATGTTTCCTTACCTTCTATAATACGTATCTCAAAATCGATAGTGTCATTTACTGCGGAAACTTCCACCGGGTTGATAGTCGAAAAAAGATACCCAAAGTTTTGGTATAAATTGGTAATGTCTTGGGCATCCGGCTTGGAATCATCGGCAATTCTCTTTTTTAGCAGTACCCCATTGTAAGTATCTCCTTTCCTAATTTTTAAATATTCGGATAAAAACCTGTCCGAGTACACGGAATTCCCTACAAAATTGATATCCCCAAAATAGTACTTATCACCTTCCTCTACCTTAATCTTAAGTTCGATATTGTTATCGTCCACTTTTATTATGGTGTCCGACAAAACCCTGGCATCACGATATCCCTTTTCTGCATAGGCATCGACCAATTTGGTCAAATCTTCTTCAAAATCATCCTCAATATACTTGGACTTTTTCCACAGACGGTAAAACTTCTTCTGTTTGGTATTCTTTAAAGCTTTTTTAAGTTTTTTGCTGGGCAGCTTTTCATTTCCTTCAAAAACAATAGTGTTGATTTTGACCTTATCCCCCTTTTTAATATTGACGACCATACTTTCCGCGTTGGTCCCGGTAGTGTCCTTTGCCGTAACAATGGTAGCCTTGGCATTAAGATAGCCTTGCTTTTTGTATTTGTTCTCTAAATACTGTTTGGTGTTGGCAATAAGACTTTCCGTTATCTTTTTCCCTTTCTTCAAATCCGTATCATCAAGGATTCCTTGGACTTTTCGTTTTTTGATACCATATACCGTAACATTGGTCAAGGTTGGGCGTTCCAAAATCTCAAGTTCCAAGAATATCTTATCCCCTTCTGTTCTGGTTTTGTAGATGGCCACATCCGTAAAGAGCTCCAAGCTCCAAAGTTTTTTAATGACCCTACTTATTTCTTCACCAGGTACGGTAATGGGCTGCCCAATGCGGAGACCGGTATATGTTTTTACCGTTTGTGCATTATAGCTTTGTAATCCTGTTACTTCTATTCCCCCAAGAATATACTTCTTGCCGGCCTCCAAAGAGGTATCCTGTGCTATGGTTACATTAACAGTAAATAATAGTAGAAGTGGTAGTATGTAGTACGTAGTAATTTTTTTCAACCCTCTAACTAAGTTGTTCGCTAGTTTTTCCAAATCGTCGTTCTCTATTCTGGTAATTGATTATGGCTTCTACCAAATGTTGCTCACTAAAATCGGGCCAAAGTACGTCAATAAAATATAATTCGGCATACGCTATCTGCCAAAGTAAAAAATTACTTATTCTATGCTCTCCACTAGTACGTATTAGCAGGTCTACATCTGGTAGGTCATGCGTGTAAAGATGGCTATTAATAATGGCTTCATCAATAGTATCCGGCGAAATTATATTATTTTTAACTTTGACACTAATGGCTTGTATAGCGCTTTTAAGTTCTTCCCGGGAGCCGTAACTCAACGCTAAGGTAAGGGTCATTCCGGTATGGCTCGCCGTTTTTTGGATAACGTCCCTAAGTTCTGATGCCGCTTTTTGGGGCAATGCATCAATATTACCTATGGCATTAAGCTTAATGTTATTTTTTATAAAGGTTTTGAGTTCTTTACGAAGGGAGGCCACCAACAACTTCATCAAGGTCTGTACCTCTAGTTTTGGCCTGTTCCAATTTTCTGTGGAGAAAGCATATAAGGTAAGAAAGTCGATACCTAAACGTGCAGAGTTTTCTACTGCCGCCCGTACCGCATTAACCCCGTTTTCATGGCCAAATACACGATGCTTACCTCTTTGTTTGGCCCAGCGTCCATTACCATCCATAATAATGGCAATGTGTTTGGGCAATCGCTCTTGGTCAATGTTTACCATGTTCTACCTTGTTACTCAAAACAATCTTGACAAGGCTTGCGTCCAAATGTATAGGTTAATGTTATACCTGAGAACACATACCAGTCTTCACTTAAAATGTTGCCAAATCTAAAAGTTTCAAAATTAGAACCTTCTGGATTACTGGCATCCAAATTATCGGTAAACGTGTATCGAGCACCAATTTCCGCGCCCAATATCAATACTTGATTTAACCGATATTTCGCCCCGACTGTCATCGGAATCGCGAAACTACCATCTTTTTGGTTAATATCCTGAAGTTGAGCTCCATCAAAAAAGTTAAAATCGTATCTAAAGTACGTTACCCCTGTATACAAATAGGGCGTAAAAGCCGGTCCCAGCTTATGTAAATTGTATTCCACAAAATTAAATTCAAGGCCCACGGAGTACTCGGTAACGGTGTTCTCCACCCTAAAACCGCGTTGTTGCCTAGAGGATTTGCTGCTTTTGGTATCGTCTGCCACAAAATTCCCACTAATGATACTGGCCCGCCATGCATAGCGTTTGGCTTTATTCCATTTGAACAATGCCCCAAAAGCAGGCCCAGAGGGGAGGATGAAATTTGTTCTTCCCACATCTCCAATGTTGTTGGTGCCGCCAGCAAAGAGACCTATTTCATACGTTTGGGCGTGTACCCCGCAGATTGCGAGAAAAAAAAGGACAATGATTTTTTTCATAAAAAAGATTGCGCATATGACGAATACAGGATGTCCACCATAGTTTACCGTCACATAATGTTCTCCATGTAAAACAGCAATTAAAAGTATTTATTGCCTTGTAGGGTTCAATTGCGTCTATCCTCTCCCCACAATAATTTATTACGTAAGGTTTTTAGGAAACTCTCTGAGGTATACGAAATCAACTTGATATTAAAATTGGTTTTCTGTATCACGATTTCCTTTCCATTGGGTATGGTCGCTATACGGGAATCCAAGGAAACCAAGTGGGTCTCCTCCCTACCCGAAACTTTGATCCTAATTTTGGTGTCATCGGCAATTACCAAGGGACGGGCATTAAGATTGTGCGGGGCAATGGGCGTCATTACCAAGGACTTGGTCGTGGGTGCAATCACAGGGCCACCGCAACTAAGGGAGTATCCCGTGGATCCCGTTGGGGTAGCGATAATCAAACCGTCTGCCCAATAGGACGTCAAATACTCATTGTTTAGATAGGTTTCTACCATGATCATGGAGGCAGTATCCCTTCTGCTTACCGTAATTTCATTGAGTGCAAAATTGAGGTCATTGATCTCATCAATATCATCATCCAAACAAATTTCAACCAGACTTCGTTCTATAATGGTATAGGCACCGGCCACAAATTCCGTAATTACTTTTTTTACGTCTTCTTTTTTAAAGGTGGACAAAAAACCCAAACGCCCGGTGTTTACCCCTACAATGGGAATACCAAGGTCTTTGACATAGGTAATGGCGCGTAACATGGTCCCGTCCCCACCAAAACTCACGAACATATCAAAGGAGGCGTCCAATCCTTCCTTGTTTGAAAATTTCTGAAATGCCATGGAAGTCTTTCCTGCTACCATCTCTGCAAAAGAAGCTTCTATGGCTACGGTAGCGTGTCGTTTCTCCAGTTCCTCAAGTAACTGAAGGACATAAGAAATATCTTCACCAATATAGGATTGGCCGTAAATAGCAATCTTCATGATTACACATTTAGATATTTATCCAAATAATCCGACCGTTGTTTTAGGTCTTCCAAAAACTGATCGTCATTATTGCCAAAAACTATGGTGTAATTATAACGTCTAAAGGTCTGGATGACCTCATTTAGATTAGCAGCGTTTATCTTTATGGTCACCTGTACGACGTCGTTTATACTTTCTGTTATGAACGCCCCTAACAATTTGTTGTTGTTGCTCTCCACTATTTGGGCTATCTCACTAAAGGAATAATCCTTAATCCCTTTGGACACTACCAAAATACCGCCTGGTTCCGTAAAAAAGGGCGTTCCAATAAAAACCGAAACAATATCATTTAGGTTGTAATATCCCAGAACCCTATTGGTCTCGTCCAAAACGGGGAGGATGTTGGCCTCGTTACGGGCAAATTTTTCCAAAACGTCCAACCAGGAGGTTTCCGTTGTTACAAAAAAAGACTCCAGTTCATACCTAAAGCCCTCAATCTGTTTGTCCGCTTCAAAACAGGCATGATCATTCTCGGAAAGTAATCCCAAAAATTGGCCATCTTCTACAACAGCTACATGGGAAAAGGTAGTTTCCTCAAAAAAGCGGATCGCCTTTTTTAAATTTTCACCCACCTCGTAGACGGGCAGGGTATCTATTATGTGATGTTGAATCTGTATTGTCCCCATATCTGTCGCAAAATACAATTTATATCACTCAAAAGGTAGGCCTAATTTGTATTTTTGGACCTTAAAATAAGGAAACCATATGACCAAACTAAGTGTCAACATCAACAAATTGGCCACGTTAAGAAATTCGAGGGGGGGCAATGTCCCGGATTTGGTAAAATCTACTAAGGATATCGAAGCTTTTGGGGCAGAGGGGATTACGGTGCACCCAAGACCAGATGAACGCCATATTCGCTACCAAGACGTACTGGAATTGAAGGATGTCGTGACCACGTAATTCAATATTGAGGGCAATCCTATTCCTAAATTTATAGACCTTGTTCTTGAGGCCAAACCAACACAGGTTACCTTAGTCCCGGATGCAGCGGATGCCATAACGTCCAATGCGGGTTGGGACACGGTAAAAAACCATGATTTTTTAAGCGATGTTATCAAAACCTTTACCTCCAATGGTATACGAACCTCAATTTTTGTTGACCCTAATATCCATATGATAGAAGGTGCGGCCAAAGTAGGCACGGACCGGATAGAGTTGTATACCGAAAGCTATGCCAAAGAATTCCCAAGAGACCCCAATAACAGTATCGCAGCATTTATTTCCGCAGCTCGGGCCGCATATGATGCCGGGCTTGGCATCAATGCCGGACATGACCTAAGTTTGGATAACATCAAATTTTTCAGAGAGCACATCCCGCACTTGTTGGAGGTTTCCATAGGGCATGCCCTTATTTGTGAATCCCTGTATATGGGATTGGAAAATGTAATCAATATGTACAAACATAAACTGGCTTAATGCAACTTTTACACTCCAAAATTCTTGGGCAAGGACGCCCTTTGCTTATTTTACATGGTTTCTTAGGTATGTCCGACAATTGGAAAACGCTGGGCAACCAATTTGCGAAAGATGGTTTTGAAGTGCATCTAATAGACCAACGTAACCATGGTAAAAGTTTTCATTCCGTAGATTTTGACTATACTTTTTTGGCCAAGGATGTGGAACACTATCTGGACCATTATTCCTTGGGCAGTGCCATAATCCTGGGACACTCCATGGGAGGCAAAACGGCCATGCAATTCGCTTGTGATCATCCCCATCGTGTTACAAAACTATTGGTTGCGGATATTGCCCCAAAAGAATATCCCCCGCACCACCAACATATCCTTGATGCGCTTGCCTTACTCAATTTTAATGAAATTACCAGCAGGGCCCAAGCGGATCAAGAATTAGCAAAACATTTGCCGGAGTTTGGTATCCGACAGTTTCTATTAAAAAACCTATATTGGATAGAAAAAGAAAAGCTTGGTTTACGTTTTAACCTGGACGTTTTAAAAAACAGTATGGACGCCATTGGAGAAAATATTGGGTCTATTCAAAGCTATACGGGAAGCACCTTATTTTTAAGAGGGGATAAATCAGAATACATACTCCAAAATGACTATCCCCAGATTACAAAACACTTCCCAAAAGCTAGCATTGAAAGTGTCGTAAACGCCGGTCATTGGTTGCACGCGGAAAACCCTAAAGACTTCTACCTTAAGGCAATTGATTTCTTAAATCGTTAAAAAATGGGCAATTTTATTATGCATGCATAATTTTTTTAGGCCATTTATTGTTTGTATGACAATTTTCCTATAGATTTGGAGACATTGGATTTACAAAAATTTAACATAAACTAATTTTTTAATAGTACTCATATGAAAAAGTTCCTCTCGTTCATGGTATTTTTAGGATTGTTGGCCTCCTGTACCGATGACGACACCGTTATATTGACACCGGAGCCAGATCCCATTGTATTTACCAGCGGTTCTGCAGACTTTTCCAATTATGTGGCCATTGGCAACTCATTAACTTCCGGTTTTTCGGACGCTGCATTATTTAGGGCGGGACAGGAAGCTTCTTTTCCAAATATGTTGGCACAAAATTTTGCTTTAGTAGGTGGTGGGGATTTTAATATTCCCTTTATGGCAGATGATCTTGGAGGGGCTACTTTTGGAGGGCAACCTATTTTAGGCAACAGGCTTTTCCTTGCCTTTACCCCAACAGGTCCTGCACCAACTCCGGTTCCTGGAATGGGAACTACGGAAATTACCAATGTATTGACCGGCCCATTTAATAATATGGGCGTTCCCGGAGCTACCAGTTTTCAACTGTTGGCACCTGGGTTTGGGAACTTGGCAGGTGTCCCTTTACAACAAGCCAATCCGTATTTTGCGCGTTTTGCCTCTGGGCCAAATGCATCCGTAATAGGGGATGCCCTTGCCCAAAACCCTAGTTTTTTCTCTTTATGGATAGGTAATAACGATATTTTAGGGTATGCCACCTCCGGAGGTTCCGGTACGGATCATAACGACAACCCTACTGCAGATAGTTTAGATCCTTCTACCTACGCAGGAAACGATATTACGAATAATGATGTTTTTGCCAGCGTATATAG
>CALGQU010000004.1 GCA_937959125.1 uncultured Croceitalea sp. | reverse complement strand
TCCCTCGGTCTTGCTGCTTCGCGACAATCTACCTCCCTTTTCCTTCCAGCTGGCTCAGGATACAAAGGGATGAATCGTGTTTTCTTAGGATGTATCCGCTTTGAGTGTATGAAAATCCGACTTCCTCCTTAAAGTTTCCTTAAAGCAGAGGATTGCCTCACTATAATTTTTTAGGTTGGTGGGATTATTTCTTAGTTTTAAAAAATCAACAACAGCACTATGAAATCACTGCCAAAGTTCACCATTTTTTATATCGTACTAACCTTTGTTGTTTCTTGCGCAAAGACCACCAAAAATACAGAAACTGCAGAGCTGGTCGATACCTATGTTCAGGATAACTATACTAAAAAAGAAGTAGATATTTCAATGCGCGATGGTATCACTTTACATACCACAATTTACGCCCCAAAAGATACTTCAAAAGAATACCCCATTATCATGCAACGTACCCCTTACAGCTCCAGACCCTATGGGGAAGCTAATTTTAGAAAGCAGATAGGGCCTAACATCCATATGATGAAAGAAGGATACATTGTAGTATATCAAGATGTGCGGGGACGCTGGTTGAGCCAAGGGCATTATGAAAACATGCGGGCCTATATCCCCAATAAAACATCCGATGATCAAGTAGATGAAAGTACGGACACCTATGATACTATTGAGTGGTTGGTAAATAATGTGGATAACAACAATGGCAATGTTGGCGTATGGGGCATTTCATACCCTGGGTATTATGCAACCTATGCCACTATAGATGCCCATCCCGCGTTAAAGGCATCCTCACCACAGGCTTGTATTGGGGATTTCTTTTTTGATGATTTCCACCATAACGGAGCCTATTTATTAAGTTATTTTAGGGCGACATCCCTGTTCGGGACGCCACGACCAAATGGGGACCAACCTATTGATACCGCTTGGTACACGCTACCGGATCTTGGAACGGAAGATCAATATCAATTTTTCTTGGACAAGGGCCCATTAAAAAACTTAAACTCATTTTTTGAATATGGGCTTAAGGATGAACCTAGTCTGGCCCCAAATGACCTTACCGACGATTTTTTCTGGAACGAATTAAAAGAGCATCCCAATTATGATGAGCTATGGAAAAGCAAAGGGCTGATCCAACATTTGGATAAATCAAAATCCCATGTGGCCACCATGATCGTTGGGGGTTGGTTTGATGCGGAGGACCTCTATGGGCCGTTGGAAACCTATAAGAATATTGAACGCCAAACGGAAGGTTACAACACCATGGTTTTTGGGCCTTGGGACCATGGCCGTTGGGCAAGAAGAAACGGGAGAAACCTAGTAGGGAACTATTATTTTGGGGATTCTATTTCTGAATTTTTTCAAGAAAAAATAGAGTCGCGTTTTTTCAAGCATTTTTTAAAGGAAGAAGGTAAAGGTGAAAGTGGATTGCCGGAAGCCTATGTCTATGATTCCGGTAGAAAAGAATGGAAGCAGTACGATGCATGGCCTCCAAAAGGTATTGAGAAACGAAAGCTATTTTTATCACAAGACCAAGCACTGACTTTAGATGCTAAGGGAAGCGCGGGAATACAATTTATAAGTGATGTAAAAAAACCAGTTCCCTATTCCGAAGACGTAAAAGCCGTTTTTACCCCACGAAAATATATGACGGATGACCAACGTTTTGCTGCCCGTCGCTCCGATGTTTTGGTGTTTGAAACTGAGGTTATGGGAGAAGACCTTACCCTTGCAGGTGATATTATGGCCAACCTAAAAGTGGCTACAACAGGAAATGCCGCAGACTGGATCGTAAAGATAATAGACGTACACCCTGCAGATGCCGAGACCAATGAAGAGATGCAAGATCATTTAAAAATGAGCAATTACCATTTAATGGTGCGCAGTGAGGTTCTACGGGGCCGGTTTAGGAACAGTTTTTCCAACCCTGAACCCTTTGTGCCCAATAAAAAAACTGATGTAAACATTAAGTTACAAGACGTTTTTCATACCATTAAAAAAGGACATAAGCTACAAGTACAGGTACAGAGTACGTGGTTTCCGCTAATAGACCTAAACCCACAAACTTATGTGGAAAACATTTTTAAAGCGGATGAGACCGACTTTAAGACCCAAACGCATACGGTATTTACAGATTCCAGTTTGGAGTTTTCCGTATTACAATAAGCAAGAAATATGTCTTTTTATCAAAAGCTAACAGAAGTAGGGACAAAGTTTGTCAGCAAGCACAAACTCTTTAAGCATGGGTTTAACCTTTCCCCAATGTATCGGAGGAGTACGGGTAGGATCATTGAGGTTAGTAAAGACTTGATGCATATAAAAATAAGGGTGCCGCTATCCTATAAGAACAGAAATTATGTAAACTCCATTTTTGGAGGGAGTATGTTTTCCGCTGTAGACCCTATTCCCATGGTTCAACTTATCAACCTTCTTGGGGAGGATTATGTAGTTTGGGATAAGGCCGCGCAAATCAACTTTAAAAAACCGGCAAAGGAAGATTTATACGCCAGTTTTGACTGTACGGTAGAGGAATTGGAAGGCATAAAAAATAAAATACGAGACGGAAATGAGCTGGAAATACAAAAGACCACACAGTTGACCAATGCCGATAGCACTACCGTTTTTTGTGAAGTGGTAAAGATCATTTATATAGCGGACAAGGAATTCTACAAACAAAAACGGAAACAGAGAAAAAGGAATTAAATTGATGAATTCCACAAATATTCTGCCTAGCGGATAGAGCGCTAAAACTCTATTCCGGAAACTTCACTAGGAGCTTTGGCAATACCATTGACATAGCGCTCAATCACATGTATCCGTATGGCCATGGGAGAACCCTTAAACCCGTAAATGTCATTATAACCCACGTTTTTATTGTAAAAATCCAAATAGGGTTGTGCAATTGGATAATAGGACCAATGCCATTTTTCTTCATTATATCCATAATGTCTGTTGGTTGCAACCCTATTGGTATAGGGTTGGAAGAATCCAAACGTGTGGGCATGTTTGGTTAGCCAGGTGTAGGTTTTTAAGCCTTCCCCCTCGGCAAAATGGGAATTGTTCAAGTTATTTAGATCAATATCGGTGCCCCAGTGGTGTCGCGATGTGCCGGGCATGGAACTATATTCTAGGATTTTTTTCATTCGTGCCTCCGGTTCCAAAATGTCCGAGGAATTCCACTTACCCTCCCAGATGCGTTTTTGATGGTAAAAATCACGGCCCCCGGAAACAATGGTCAATACAACGCCATCTTTCAATGCAGCTTGACGCATCTTTAAAAAGGCATCGTACGTTTCTTTGTTCAAATAGGTTTTTTTATTGGTGAATTTTGGATCAACAAGAACAAAACTACTATCCTTTTCAAAATCTACCTTGCCCATTACTACTTCCTTGGTAATTTCCTTTAATTGGTCGTCTTCCAATGCTTCTGGCTTACCCATGGTTTTTGGACTAGGTCTAAAGATGATATAGGCCATTAGACCACAACTCAGCACTAAAAAGAACAAAATCAGATAATACGAAGTTTTAAGTGTCATTTTTACGGCTTTACTATAGAATACTATGTAATCTTACAAATTAAATTTGATTAATTGCCAATTTGATGGGCAGGTTCAAATAGTGCTTAACTCCAAAAGATAGCCTCCAAAAGCATAACCTTTAAGACCATTATAGGAGATGTAACACCATTTCCCCACTTTCCCATTTATAGTTTCCGTATCGCCCACATAGTTGATAATGATGACCTCCGCGTTTTTGGGAACCTTCTCTATTCTGGTGCCGTTTTGGGATGGTGAATCTCGCAAGGTCAGAGGATGGTAAACTGTATTTACGACAGCGGTGGTGTTAAGGGCCAATGACGTTTCATTGGGTAGATCAAATGGTTCTGGCTTTTCATCTTCTCCTAAAATAATCAAATCAAGACTCACAATGCTGCTTGTTGCTTCAAATTCACATTTAACTTCAATTTCATGAATGGATGAGTCCACAAGCTGAATGCGTAATTGTACCTTGGTAGTGCTTGGCGAGAGCTGAACTTTTTGAATTAAGAATCTTCCGGATGTATCAACCGTAGTAGATTTTTTATAATCACTCTTTAACCATACTTTGCAAACTTGCATAGGTTTTTTATCCGGACCTATTACAATACCTTGAATATCCTTAATATTTTCATCCTTTTTAGAATCAGAATACAACTTGTATATGGCACATAAGGCCATTATAGCGGTTCCATAAGCTACAAGTTGTCTCAAAAATTGCTTTCTAGTATTTTTCTTCTCAGTTTCCATAGCTATCAATTTATCGTTGGACAGATTAAATTAGTAAAAAAACGCCGCGAAAACGAGTAGGATTAGGCTTTCTTAATAGGATTTATGACATCCTCAATATCATGAAGATTTTTTATTAATAAAACAATATAATATATAATTGTTATTAATGTAACAATTAAAAAATCTTCAATTCTTTATTTAGGCTAAAATTCTTTAGTTATTTTTTCTGCATTAAAATGAAAATCAATCAGTTATGTAATTTCAGTTTTTTACAACCTTCTTATGGGAAACCTATCGATTACAAAAACTAAAAATCATTAGGATATTCCATTTTTCTGCCGTTATCTTTGTCCTCAAGTTCAAACACGTATTGAATAGTTATCAAGAAAGGTGGAGGGATTAGACCCTTTGAAGCCTTAGCAACCCTTGACTCCTCCCGATAGCTATCGGGATCAAGAAGGTGCTAAATTCTATCCGTT
>CALGQU010000003.1 GCA_937959125.1 uncultured Croceitalea sp. | reverse complement strand
GTTCTTATGGTAATAAGAAATGTGTGCGGTATGCATAGGTCAAGTCTCTTGTTAGAGTAAAATTAATTTGGGATCAATTTTGCGGTAAAGCTATCCCAAAAATCCCCAACTCTTTAAAATTCACGTTGTTGGTATGGTTATTTTCGATTAAACGTCATAATACAAACAAAGAAACGTTAGGGTTGGGACAATATTCAGTAATTGTTGTGAACTCGCCTTTTTTGTATATAAACAGCAACATGGTTTGGTCGATCAGGGAAGATCCAGCGGTATCACAAGAATTTTCCAAATCGTCTTTTTTGGTTTAAAAACGGAATATTTGCTTAATTTTAGGGTCTATTTTAAAAATGAAGAATGAGCGCTAAAAAAGGAAAAGTACAAGAGGCCATACAGGAAAAATTACTGGCAGAACGCAAAGTGTTTTTGTGGGGTATGGTAGATGATGATTCTGCCAAACATGTGGTCGACCGTTTGTTGTACTTGGATTTAGAAGGAAATGGAGAAATCCAGTTGATCATCAATAGTCCTGGAGGCTATGTGACGTCTGGCTTTGCTATTTATGATACCATTAAACAGATTAAAAGCCCGGTTTCTACGGTTTGTTCCGGTTTGGCGGCTTCCATGGGGTCCATTTTACTTTCCGTAGGGGAAAAGGGCAGACGTTTTATACAGCCCCATGCCAGGGTCATGATCCACCAACCTAGTGGTGGTGCAAGGGGACAAGCGTCCAATATTGAGATTCAAGCGCGCGAAATATTAAAAACCAAAGAACTGGGTGCCAGAATTTTAGCCGATAATTGTGGACAGGATTTTGATAGGGTGATGAAAGACTTTGATCGTGATTATTGGATGGGAGCAGAGGAATCCTTGGAGTATGGTATTGTTGACAAAATTTTGAAGTAAACCATAAACTTCCTTGGCAAGCCCGTAAGGTACATGTGGGCAATAAAATTCTTACCCTTTTGCGGTGCCACTAGGCGAGCCATAGATAATGTAGAAAGCCCTTCTCAATTTCTTGTGAAGGGCTTTTTTATATAAGGACGCTTTCGCGGGATAGTTAGTATTATATTTACGTAGGTTAGGTCGTAAGAAGATGCCATTGCTTTGTTAAATTAGTATTAAAAATTATCCGGTGTCGCTATGATTTCCCGGGCCCTTTCCCGTAGTTCCCCTAATTCTTTAGGATCTTTCTTTTTCAATAGGTTGAGCATCATGGCCATCCGCGGGTTATCCTTAAAAAATTCTTTCTTTTCCGCTAAAAAATTCCAATAGAGTGCATTAAACGGGCAGGCCCGTTCCCCGGTTTTGCGTGCTTTGTCATAATGACATCCGCTACAATAATCCCCCATTTTATTAATGTAATTGGCACTGCTTATATAGGGTTTGGTAGCTACGATACCCCCGTCCGCAAATTGGCTCATACCCCTGGTATTGGTAATTTCCACCCATTCTATGGCATCAATGTAAACCCCTAAATACTAAGCGTCTACATCAGCTGGGTGTATTTGTGCCAATAACGCAAAGTTTCCAATGACCATTAAGCGTTGTATATGGTGGGCATAGGCTTCCTCCAGGCTTTGTCCAATAGCTTTTTTAAGGCAGTTCATTTTGGTATTACCGGTCCAAAAGAATTGGGGTAGGGGATTGTGGTTTTCCAGCTTGTTCAGCTTTTGGTAACCCGGCATTTCTTTCCAATAAATACCACGCATATACTCCCGCCAGCCCAAAATTTGCCGCACAAAGCCCTCTATTTGGCTTATATGTATGGTCTCACCATGCCCGTAATAATAATCCAAAACCGTATCGATGACTTCTTTTGGGGAAATCAATTTGCTGTTCATGGCAAATGAAAGCCTACTATGGAACAAAAACCGTTGTTCCGTATGCATGGCATCTTGGTAGTCCCCAAAGTGGATCAACAGCTTTTCACAGAAAAATTGGGTCAACCGCACACATTCTTCATAGGTTGTAGGCCATGTAAGTATATTGTTGCGTATGGTACCAAAAGTGCTAATATCCATCTTTTGGAGTTCGGCAATAATAGGGGAGGCGTCTTTTTTAAAATGTAACTCTTGGGGTATTACAGGGTTCCCCTTCCATTTTTTACGGTTGCTATGGTCAAAATTCCATTTGCCACCCTCTGGTTGTCCATTAAGCACCATAATCGAATGCTTTTTGCGCATCATCCGGTAAAATGATTCCATAATAAGCTGCTTCTTTCCGGTAAAAAAATCCTTCAGGTCGTTTCGTTCCGTGTAAAAGTGTTCCGTGTCGTACACCGCGGTGGCAATGGATAAACGGGCACAAATTTCTTTTAATTGTTGATCCAAACGGTATTCATCGGGCCATTGGTATTCGAACTTTTGGGCATCGATTTTTGCAATATACTGTACAATCAATGTATCCAGCTCTTGAGGGTTTTGGGCATCCGTAATTTTTACATAGCATACCTTATGCCCCTTTTGGGTAAGTTCTTTGGCAAAGTTGCGCATGGCCATAAAAAATGCCACTACTTTTTGAACGTGGTGTTTTACATAAGAAGTTTCTTGTTGCATCTCTGCCAAGAGATAGGTTATGTTCCCGTCCATTTCTTGGAACCAACTGTGTTTATGGTTTAGTTGGTCCCCCAATACCAGTCGTAATGTTCTCATAAATGGTTTAACCAAAGTTTTTGGTACGTGCCTTGCGGATCGTAATTTTCTGCCTGTTTTTCAATATTGAATTTGCGGTCCCGTGGATCGTTGCCCACACCGCTCAAATACATCCAATTGCACCAATTGCTATGGACATCATAATCAATGAGCATACTTTCAAAATAGGCAGCACCAATACGCCAATCCTGCTGTAATTCCTTGGACCAATAACTGGCTACGTTCTGCCTGCCCCGGTTGCTCATAAAACCAGTTTCCCTAAGTTCTATCATATTGGCATTGACAAAAGGTTCTTGGGTCTTGCCGTTGATCCACAGTTCCGTAATTTCTTTTGAGGTTTTCCAGTCATAATCCCGTTCTAAAATGCCACCAAGCTTAAAGATGTTGTCTTTGTGCTTAATACTCACGTATTTAAAGAAATCGCGCCAAAGCAATTCAAAGAATAGCCAATACGTATCCTGATTTTTAATTTCTTGTGTTTCAAATTCCTTTAGCGCGGCATATATCGTACGTGGCGTAATGCAGCCATTGGCCAACCATGCGCTGAATTTGGAGCTATATTCCGTACCTATTAGGCCGTTTCTGGTTTTTTTATACTTGGCAATATGTTTGGTGTTCCAAAAATAATCCCCAAGCCTGCATAGTGCTTGTTGCTCTCCTCCTTTAAATGGAAAAGCTGATTTTTGATGTTTTGTAAAGGGGTGGATGCCCAACTGTTCTAGGGTGGGTATTTGAGTCGCGATATCTACAAGGTTTTCAACAGGTTTTTTACCGATTTCTGGCAGGGTATCCCGCACCAAGGCATACTTTTCGCATTTTTTACGAAAGAAGGTAAAAACATCTGGGACCTGATCAAAGGAGGCAAATGGAATATCTTCTGGATGGAAAAGAAAGTGGTCACAACTTTCAACCAACCTAACGGTTGTGGCAAGCTTCTTTTTTACATTTTTCAAGACTTGGGCTTCTTCCGATGTCCATTCCGCCTGCAGATAAATATGCTGTATATTATGGGTCTTGACCAGTTCTGGGATAACAGTTTCCGGTTGATCAAAATAGACCAAAAGTGTTATGTTCCTCTCTTTTAACCCCTGTCTTAATTCTTCAACGGATTCCCTTAAAAACTGGGCCCTATACCTTTCCGTTTTCCTAAACCCGAATGGGGACACGGAAAAATGTCTTGGATCAAAACAATAGACACCCAATGTCTTCTCATGGGATGAGGCCTTGTATAGTGAGGTATTGTCCGCCACCCTTAGATCGTTCCTAAACCAAACCAGACTATTCACTTTTTTGTTTATTGATCCTACACCTTGTACTGCAATAGTTGACCTCTTCCCAGTTTTTCTCCCATTTCTTTCGCCATGAAAAAGGTCTATGACATACCATACAGGTTTTTTGGGGTAAATGCCGCTTTTTGATAATGCTATATTTGTTTAATAAAAATATCAAAAAATTAAACAAAATAAGGACTTCTTTACTATTTATAATGGTTCAAAAACAATGATTTACCAAATTGTACCTATTTTTATGATTTTACGGGACAATCTGGATAGTAATCCAAAAGCGGTATTGCAATTACGATCTAAACTTGTCCCCAGCTAGTTTTCTTTTATGTCACAAACCCAAAGGGATATTGCAATTATAGGTTCTGGACTTGTAGGTTCGTTATTGGCCATTTATCTTAAAAAGCGGGGACATTCCGTTACGGTCTTTGATAGAAGGCCAGACATACGAACGGTACGTTTTTCCGGCAGGTCCATTAATCTGGCCATGAGCAATAGAGGGTGGAACGCCCTTAGGAAAGTGGGTCTGGAAAATGAAATTAAAACGATTGCCATTCCATTGGACAAACGTGCGATGCATGTAAATGATACACCTGTATATTTTCAAAAGTATGGAAAGGATGGGGAAGCTATTTGGTCCATATCCAGGGGTATCCTTAACCGTAGGATGATCGATCTTGCCGAAAAAGAAGGCGTACTTTTTAAGTTTAATGAAAAAGTATGGGACGTAGACCTTCCGGAAGCAAAGATCTATACCGGGGAAACCGAGAAAAGCACGTGGAAAGAATATGGATACGATCTAATTTTTGGCTGTGATGGGGCGTTTTCACGCGTTAGGCACAAAATGCAACGACGTAGCCGTTTTGATTATAGCCAAGATTTTATCGATGTAGGCTATAAGGAACTAACGATACCGCCCAATGCTGATGGAAGCCATAAACTGGATAAAAATTCTTTCCATATTTGGCCAAGAGGACGCTTTATGCTCATAGCCATGCCCAATTTGGATGGTAGTTTTACCTGTACCTTGTTCCTCCCCTTTGAAGGTGAGGTTTCTTTTGAGAACCTAAAGACCGAAAAAGATGCCAAAAACTTTTTTGAAACCTATTTTCCCAACGTAAGGAAGGAAATTGAAAACTTGACCAGGGATTTCTTTGAAAACCCAACCAGTGCCATGGTCACCATGAAGTGTTATCCTTGGACCTACTGGAACAAGGTGGCTTTGGTGGGGGACTCTGCCCATGCCATAGTGCCGTTTTATGGACAGGGTATGAATGCCGGTTTTGAGGATATCTACGCGTTGGATGCCCTTATGGAACGTTATGGGGATGATTGGGAGGCTATTTTTCAAAATTATCAGAAGAACAGGAAGCCCAACGCGGATGCTATTGCTGAACTCAGTTATAGGAATTTTATGGAAATGAGCAGTAAGACCGCGGATCCCATGTTTTTACTACAAAAGAAGATTGAAAAACATTTTGCTGCCAAACATCCTAAAAAATGGATCCCGGTGTATAGTAGGGTTACGTTTTCCAATAGTCCGTATGCAGAAGCACTCACCCTAGGTGATCAACAAGAAGCTATTATGCAAGAGGTAATGCAATTGCCTAATATTGAAGCTATTTGGGATTCTCCAGAGGTTGAACAAAAGATACTTTCGCTTCTGGGCTAATGCTTTTGTTTCAATAATTCTGCCTTTCTCATAGGCATTCCGTCAATGAGTTGCCAAAGGGTTTCTAGAGGTACGGTAAATGCTTTTTTGAGTTTTATGCCGCCATCTTTTCCAATGAGGACAATGCCCGTGAAATTGGTATCCAATTGTAGCTTCCTACTGGTTTGGTCCGTAGCCCGCCATAGTACAAGGTCCCTTTCTTCCATAGCTTCCCCGGCATTTTTTAATAACCGTTCCTGTTCCAAAAAACCATTGGTTTCTACATCACCAAAAAGGAGGATAACACGTTGTTTCCAACGAAGTTCATTTAAGTCTTGCGTGTAGCCGTAGTTAACCAATACTAAGAGAACAATAAGACTAAGATAACGTTCCATAAAACCAAGATAAAAAAAAGACCATCCCGTATAGGATGGTCTTTCCATATATTTTAAAGAAAAATTGCTTATATCTTTTTGAACAACTTGTTCATTTTTTCAGATTCTTCCTCCGCTAGGGTAGGGTCCACTAAAATTCGACCACTGTGCTCATCGGTTATAATTTTTTTACGGGAAGCAATTTCTACCTGTACCTGTGGTGGGATCGTAAAAAATGAACCTCCAGAAGCACCTCTTTCAATAGGTACGACGGCCAGACCGTTCTTTACATTATGGCGTATCCTTTTGTAGGCCTTGATCAAACGGTCATCTATTTTAGCTTCGAACTCTTCAGATTTTTTAAGTAGGGTAGACTCTTCCTTTTCCGTTTCTGAAAGAATGGCGTCCAATTCCCCTTTTTTATGCTTTAAGTGGGCCTCACGCTCCCCAAGGACTTCCTTGGTGCTGGCTACAACCTCTTTTTTCTGTTCTATCTGTACCTTGAATTCCTTAATGTTCTTCTCGGCAAGTTGTATCTCCAGTTCTTGGAATTCCACTTCCTTGCTCAAAGAATTGAATTCCCTACTGTTCCTAACATTTTTTTGTTGCTCCGCGTATTTTTTAATGAGTGTTTTGGACTCCTCAATCAAATTCTTTTTTGCGGTAATCTCAAAATTGATGGTTTCCACATCAGATTTAAGTTTATCCATCCTGGTTTTAAGGCCAAGAACTTCGTCTTCCAAATCCTCAACTTCTAAGGGCAGTTCACCACGAACGTTTCTTATTTCATCAACTCTGGAGTCTATTAATTGTAAATCGTATAGTGCACGTAATTTCTCTTCTACGCTTCCTTCTGGTTTTGCAGCCATAAATTAAAAATACTTGATGGGATTAGTTATACTTTCCGATAAAGTGACCGCAAAATTAGGAATTTTTTTTGTAAGTAACCCCACCAATAGATTTTTTGTAAACTGCTCAGTTTCAAAGTGACCAATATCCGCGATGACCATTTTTCCTTCAGCCTCATAAAATTGATGGTATTTGACATCCGCGGTTACAAAAATATCCGCCTTTGCCGCAAGTGCGCCACCAATGGCAAAGGCACCACTTCCGCCAAGAACGGCCACCCGGCTTATGGGTTTGTCCAAGAGCTTTGAATGCCGTATTCCCCCGGTGCGCATGGTCTTTTTTAGATGTTGAAGGAACGAAGGTTCGTCCATGGGATGTTCCAATTCACCCACCATACCCATACCTAAATTTTGATCGGTGTTTTCCAGGGTTATTATTTCAAAGGCCACTTCTTCATAGGGATGGGATGCAAATAATGCTTTTACCAGTTGTTTTTCCAAATGGGAGGCGAAAGTCATGCTTAGTTGTATCTCCTCTTCCTTATGCAGTTCCCCTTTCTTGCCAAAGACGGGCTTGGCCTGTTCCCCGGCATTAAAAGTGCCAAGTCCCATGCTGTTAAAACTGCACATGCTATAATTTCCTAAGGTTCCGCCCCCGGCATTAAAAAGTTGGGTTCGTACGCTTTCTGCGTGTGCCGTGGGGATATAGGTGGTCAGTTTTTTAATGGTCCCTTTTTTAGGAAGCAATATTTTAGGTCGTTTAACCCCTAGAACTTCACAAATTTGAGCATTCACCCCTAGGGGACTGTTGTCCAAGGCGGTATGTATGCTGTATATGGCAATATTGTTTTGTATGGCCTTTAGTACAACACGCTCCACATAAGTTTTTCCGGTAATCTTGCTAAGCCCTTTAAAGATGATCGGGTGAAAACTAACAATAAGGTTGCATTTTTTTGCGATGGCTTCATCTACAACAACTTCCAAAGTGTCCAAAGTGACCAGAATTCCATTGACCAATTGCCCTGGGTCACCTACCAAAAGCCCTACATTGTCAAAGTCCTCCGCATAGTCAAGCGGGGCCCATGCTTCCAATATTTGGGTTACGTCCTTAACCGTCATGCCTTCTATTTTCTGGGATTATATTTTTTAAGTGCCCTCAAAGATAAAATGAACATGTATAAACTTTTTGGCTTTCCAATGTAAATTAAAGGTTTTTAATGTAATTGAAGGTTATTTTATGGGTTAAGGTAGGGTTGGAAATAAAAAGATAAGGTTTGGGAAAGAAAAGAGTTATTTTTTAATGGCTGAAAAAGTCTAATTCCGTTCAATAGTATAATTTCGCCTAAATGCAATTGTTACGTTACATACTTTTTCCGGTTTCCCTTATCTATGGGATGGTCATTTATGGACGTAATTGGTGTTATGACGTTGGATTGTTTTCTTCAAAATCCTTTAAGACACCCACGGTTTGTATTGGCAACTTAAGTACTGGGGGAACCGGAAAAACCCCTATGGTAGAATACTTGATCGATTTGTTGCGGGAAAGGTATAAGGTTGCGGTACTCAGTAGGGGTTATAAAAGGAAATCCAAAGGGTTTGTATTGGCGGATTCAAATTCAACCGTTAAGCAACTAGGGGATGAACCGTATCAAATATTTTCCAAGTTTGATGATTTGTCCTTGGCAGTAGATAGTGACCGTCAGAATGGAATTACAACCTTGGCACAATGCGTTGCCCCAGATGTTATTTTATTGGATGACGCTTTTCAGCACAGAAAGGTAATACCTAGTTTTACCATGTTGCTTACTACCTATGATACCCTCTTCGTCAATGACTGCTTTTTACCAACGGGGACCCTACGGGACGCTAAAAACCAGAAAAAACGAGCTGATGTAGTTGTGGTGACCAAGTGCCCAGCCCATGTAGGGAAAGATGAACAAGCGCGAATAGAACAACAGCTAAATGTTACGGTGCCCGTAGTATTTGCCTACCTGTCTTACGATACAATGGTGACATCAAAAAATGGAAAAATGGAATTTTCCAACTTGCAAGGGCAACATATTACCTTAGTTACTGGAATTGCGAACCCTAAACCCTTGATACGGCATTTAAAAGCTATGGGGTTGGATTTTGAGCATCTTAGCTATCCCGATCACCATTCTTTTAGTGCGGTCGAATTGAAAAAATTAAAAAGATACCCCTTGGTGTTGACCACGGAAAAAGACCATGTGCGTTTAAAGGACCAGTTGGATAATGCTTATTTTCTTGGGGTAAAGCATCACTTTCTTGGTGATGGGGCAGCAGTTTTAAAGAAACTACTGTACGACAGCCTTACGCATCATCGCCAATCTTGGAACTAAACACGTTTTCCCCAATTTTTTGGTAGAATACTTCGGGTTTAAAGGGCTTGGTGACTACGGCATTACATCCTGCTTCATAAAATTCCTCTAAACTATCATCCATTGAAATGGCCGTCAATGCAATAATGGGAATGTTTTTATTGAACTTCCGTATCCTTTTGGTAGCCTCCGTACCGCTAATGCCGGGCATGTGGATATCCATTAAGATAGCATCATACCTATTGTTGGTAGCGGCGTCTATAGCTTCATGGCCATTGTTGGCAATGTCTGCCGTTATCCCCTTCTTGTTGAGCATTTTTTTGGTGATGACTTGGTTGATTTTGTTGTCCTCCACAATTAAGATGTGCAATCCTTCAAATTCAAAATCATCGACGGTAAGTTCAAAGGGGACCTCTTCCAATGCATTTTCATCGGTCTTAAGCTGCAATTCAAAAAAGAAGGTACTTCCTTCGCCAAGGGTACTTTTAAGGTTGATCTTACTCTCAAACAAACCTAAAAGACTCTTAACAATAGTTAGGCCTAGTCCCGTACCACCATATTCCCTATTGATTTGCACGGAACCTTGTTCAAAACTGTCAAAAATATTTTTTTGTTGTTCTTCCGATATTCCAATACCGTTATCACTGACCTCAAAATAAACGGTTAAATTTTCTTCTTGCTTGTCCTTTAACTTGGCCACCACATCAACTTGCCCATTTTTGGTGAATTTTAGGGCATTGCCAACAAGGTTCATAATAATTTGGGATAGTTTTAGTGGGTCTCCCAGTAAGTGTATGGGAATATCATCGTCGTAGTCAAGGACTATTCTGGTATCGTTATCCTTTGCATTTTGTTGCAAGGAATCAATAACGTCCATAAGTACTTTTTTCAGTTTGAACTCAATGTTCAACGGTTCCAATTTAGCCGCATCTATCTTATTGATTTGGAGGATGTCATTGATAAAGTTTAGGAGGTAATCCCCAGAAAACTTTAGCGACTTCAAATGGTCTTTTTGGTGTTCAGAAGGATTCTCTTCCAAGAGCAAATGGGTTAGACCGGTAACGGCATACAAGGGTGTCCTTAGCTCATGGGTCACTGTGGACAAAAAGTTGGTTTTAGCCTCCATAGCGGATACAGCGGCATCACGGGCAGTTTCCAATTCTTTGTTCTTGGTTTGTAAAAGGTCGTTGGTCTTAAGCTTTATTTGGTTGTTTCTAAATAGGGAGACCGCCAAAATAGAAATAATGGTCAAAAAAGCGGAAGCCAAAATTGCCGTAATTTCTGAACGGCTTGCGGATTGGTTGAGTTCCTCATTTTTGGTTTGAAGTTCATTGATGACCTTGGTTTGCTGCTGAAACCTAATCTTGTCGGCAGTTTTCACCTCCTGTTTTAATTTTTCAATGGTAAACAGGGAGTCTTTTATCCCGGTTAGGTTTTTGGTATAGGTCAGGGACTTTTCATAATCGTTCAGGTCTTCATAAAGTGTGGCAAGAAACGTATTGGCCTCCAATATTCCCCTGAAAAACTGATGCTTTTTAGATAATTTAAGCGCCGCTTCCGCATGTTTGACACTCTCATCCAGTTGTTCTTGTTTATAGTACATTTTTGCCAAACCTAAATTGGCCTGCGTGGCCAAGTACGGTCTTTCATCCTTATCTGAATTCACCAAAAGCGCATTGTAGTTGGTGGCCGCTTCCTTATAATTTTCCAGTTCAGAAAAAATATCGGCCTCCAACAACAGCATATTGTTCAAGAGGTTCTTATCGTTACTTAGTGCTTTTGCTTCTTCAAGCTTTTGTCGTGCTTGAAATTTATTTTCTTCCCTAAACAATAGTGTGGCATCAATATATCTATGTACGGCACTTCCATAAGGGTATTCAATATCTTTTAACAATACACCGGCCCTATCCCAATAAAACAAGGTCGTTTCCCTGTTGTCCAACTCTAAGTAGAGTAGTGCAAATTTATGGTAGGTATCCAACAATGCTTTTATATTATCCTCTTTTTCCGCTTTACTGGCGGCCAGTTCCAAAGCTTTCAAAGCTTGTGCCAGTTTATTTTGATGGCGATAAACCCTAGCTTCCGTATGGTAGGCCTGTATACTTTTTTGGGGTGCTATGCTATCTTGCCCCTTAACCAATAGTGGATGTGACAAAAGAAAAAACGAAGCAAAGAGTAGGAGTGTCTTTGTTATATGTGAATTTCTAAAATTCAAACGTAGTTTTTGTTAATGAGTAATTGTAATAAATCTATAAGTCTTGCGCAATACCCCGTTTCATTATCATACCAGCCAATTATTTTGACCATTCTTCCTATAACGGAGGTCATTAGAGAATCAAACGTACAAGAATAATAACTATTGTTTATATCTATTGAAACTATGGGGTCTTGGGTATAGAAAAGTACGTTTTTTAATTCTTTTTTGGAAACCGCCTCAAACGCGGCATTGATTTCTTTAATAGAAGTGCTCCTTTTAACGTTAAAGGTGATATCCGTCAAAGACCCATTGGGTACGGGAACGCGTATGCCACATCCCCCGATGGCATGACCCAAATCCGGAAATATCTTGGTCAGGGCTTTTGCGGCACCGGTAGTGGTCGGTATAATGGATTGGCTTGCTGCCCTGGCCCGTCTTAAATCCCTATGGGGCCTATCATGCAAGCTTTGGTCAGAGGTATAGGAATGTATTGTGGTAATATAAGCCTGTTCAATACCGCAAAGATCATTGACCACTTTGATCATGGGGGCCGCATTGTTGGTGGTACAGGAGGCATTGGAGATGATATGGTCATCCTTGTTCAAGCTTTCCTCGTTTACACCATAAACGATCATCTTAATGGAATCTTCAACGGGCGGTACGCTTAGGATCACTTTTTTGGCCCCATTTTTAATATGGTATTGTAGTGCTTCCCTATCCTTAAATTTACCAGAGGCTTCTATGACGATATCGACCCCGTAATCGCCCCATGGGATGTCCTTTGGGGAACCATGGTTCAATACCTGTATGGTTTGTTCTCTAAAAACGATTTGGTTGTCAATACTTTGCACCTCTTCTTTAAAACTGCCGTGTATGCTATCGTACTTTAATAAATGGGCAAGGGTTGGTGCATTGGCCAAGTCGTTTATGGCAACTACGTTGATATGCTTGTGGGCCGCCAATAACCTAAATAAGGTCCTGCCTATTCTACCAAAGCCGTTAATGCCAATATTTATACTTTCCATATGCAAGGAAAAGGTTTTTTTGGACGTAGATAGTCACGGATTATAAGAAGGATTACTGGATGTGTTTGTGCGCCTTATAAGAAGATCGCACCAAGGCACCACTCTCTACGTGCCGGAACCCCATTTGTAATCCCGCGTCCTCATATTTTTTGAATTGCTCCGGAAGAATAAATTCCTTAACGGGCAAGTGTTTCTTACTAGGTTGCAGGTACTGCCCAATGGTAACCACGTCCACATTGGCTTTTCTAAGGTCTTCCATAGTTTCCAAGACTTCCTCTTCAAACTCCCCAAGACCAAGCATAATACCAGATTTGGTCCTATTGGCGCCATTGTCCTTAAGGTACTTTAGCACATCAAGGCTCCGTTCGTATTTGGCTTGTATACGCACTTCACGGGTTAACCGTTTTACGGTTTCCATATTATGGGAGATCACTTCTGGGTGTACCGCAAGTATCCTATCCAAATGGGAAGCGATTCCTTGAAAATCCGGAATTAAGGTTTCCAAGGTCGTATTCGGGTTCATTCGTCGGACGGCCTTTACCGTTTCAGCCCAAATGATAGATCCCATGTCCTTAAGGTCATCCCTGTCTACAGAAGTAAGGACGGCATGCTTAATTTGCATAATTTTAATGGAACGGGCCACTTTTTCCGGTTCTTCCCAATCCACACTTTCCGGTCTACCGGTCTTAACACCGCAAAATCCGCAGGAACGGGTGCAAATATTGCCCAATATCATAAAGGTTGCCGTGCCTTCTCCCCAGCACTCCCCCATATTGGGGCAACTCCCAGATGTGCAGATGGTATGCAGGTCGTATTTGTCCACTAATCCCCGCAGTTGGGTGTACTTTTTGCCCGTAGGTAATTTTACCCGTAACCATTTGGGTTTGGCTGTTTTTTTTGGTGGAATCACGTGATTTTCTGCCGTTGTGGACATAGCACTATTTTAGAGTGCAAATATACAAAAGCGTATGCTAACGCACTTTAAGGAAAGTTACTTGGATTTTATGATTTCTGCCAGTAGTTTTTTGGCCCTAAGCAGTTTTACCTTCACATTGTTCACCGGTTCATTAAGCTCTTTGGCTATCGCTGCATAGCTCATTTCATTAAAATACCGCAGGTTGATCACCTTTTGATAGTGGGGTTTTAATCGCTTGATATGAGCCAAAAGTGTAGCTAAGTTTTGTTCAATGATCAGGTTGTCCTCCGCAGACGGACTTTCATCCACCACTTTATTGACCTCATGGATCTTAGAACGTTCCAAATCTGTGATAAGGTTTCGTTTTCGTTTTCTAAGCAAGTCAACGTGAAGGTTTTTGGATATGGTGATAAGCCACGTTCCAAAACCATAGTTTTCATCGTAAGTCGCTATTTTATCGAAGGCTTTGGAGAATGTTTGGATAGTAATGTCCTCAGCATCGTTCTCATTCTTGGTCCTCGTAAGCTGAAAACCGTAGACGTCGTTCCAAAAACGGTCCAATAAATTACTAAAAGCAATTTGGTTTCCTGCTTTTGCCTTGGAAATGGTCTCTTGTAAGTTGTATTCCGTTTTATGCAATGTTAAAGATTAACGGATGGATTTTTAGGCCTATTGAAGTTCAGGCATGGTATCTTTTTTACAATCCTGTTCCTCTGGGAGTTTTCCGCAGAAACCACAGGCTTCACCACTATTGTTTAGGTAGGGGTTTTGACTGGCACAGGTGCCCGCGAACTTACCATCTTTTTTGCCCCAAATTTTTATGGCGATACCAGCAAAGGCCAATGCGAGCAATCCAACGGTCAAAAGAATGAGTTTCATACCAAAATTTTTGGTAAAAATACTAAACCAAGCCTTAAACGAGTCCCTTTTAAGACATATTTAGAAAAATCAATAGCTAATATTGGCCACTATGTTTTGCACGGTTGGGGTAGTATTGCCGCCCTGTTGTTCTATGGTAATATAGCTTACGGCATGGTCTGCGTAGGGCAATGCCAACAGCTGTTCCTTATTGTCAAATTGTTTAATGATGCCTAGGTTGACCATTTTTCCGTTAACCTCTGCCCACATCTGATAACATTGGTCTTCCGGCAATTGGGGTAAGTTATGTACGTTGATGTACGAAAGTTGTTTTACTGGATTAACGTAGGCCACTGCTTTCAATTCCTTTGCTTTTTTGTTCCCCATAACCTGAAATTTCTTGGTATTGGGATTATTGAGCACAATATATTGATTCCTTAAATCTTCCAATTGTACTTTCATGTCCATTTCCAAATCCTTTATTTGATTGGTAACCATGGTCTTTTCATCCTCCAAACGTTGGTTTTGGTTGTAAAAGAAGAGGGAAGAGCCTGCAAAAATGAAAGCGGCAATACTTGCTGCAATGGCATATTTAAAAAACTTGCCCTTAGCTTTTCCTTCTTGCTTAATACGATACAATACCTTGTCCTTTAGACCTTCCGGCGTTTCTAGTGCATGCAGTTTGGCATAAACTTCTAGGTTTTCCTGAAGTTCATTATAGGTATTTCGAACCTCTGGATGCATGGTAATGTAACGTTCTACCTTTAAGGTTTCCTCGGTAGAGGTAGTTTCTAAAAGGTATTTCTCCAGTAAATCGGTGTCTAAAAAATTTTTGATTTTCTCTTTCATGATACTAAATTCAACAGTATACCCAATACCATTGTGGTGCCATATATTTTACGTAATTCCCTAAGGCCTATTTTTAACCTAGACTTTATGGTTCCCAGCGGAATGCCAAGTTCATCACTGGCTTCTTGCTGCGTCATACCCTCAAAAAAAAGTGCGTCCAGCACCACTTTGTATTTGGGTTCTATCTTTTCTAGGTGCTCCTTTACGTCCATAAATTCCGGCCGTGTAGTGAGTACACCTAAGTTATATACGTCAGAAACGTCAATTTGGATTTCCTTATCGGATTTTGTGTTAATGCTCCTAAGCTTATCAATGGCGGTATTGCGGGTAATCCTAAAAAGCCAGGTGAACAATTTTGCTTTTGAGGCATCATAAGAATCGGCTTTTTTCCAAATTTTCACAAAACTTTCCTGTACCACATCTTGTGCCAAGTCTCCATCTTTGACCACTTTATAGGCTACTCCCAAGAGGGTGTCGGCATAATTATCGTACAATAGGGATATCGCTTTCTCATCGCGTTCCTTTAGTAATTCTACAATGTGCTTTTCAAGTAGTGTGCTCATCCAATAGTGTTAAAAAAGCAAAAAAGAGATTTCAAAAAATCCAAATCGGCTTTTTTCCCGTAGATAGAATAACGCTAAAGTATAAAATTGATTTTATCAAGGCGTGGCAATTGGAAAAACAGTTTAGAAAGTATATAATTTTTTGGTTAGTTTGGTTTGGTATAACCCCAGTAACACTACTTAGTTGCTGGGGTTATCTTATAATATTCACTTCTGGGGTTATTTTTATCTTGAATTGCTTTTGAACCGCTTCTTGGATCTGGTGTGCCAACGCCAAGATCTCCGCTCCACTTGCATTCCCATAATTTACAAGTACCAAGGCCTGTTTTTCATGGACCCCTGCATCACCAAAACGTTTTCCTTTAAACCCACATTGTTCTATAAGCCATCCGGCAGGAATTTTATAGGTGCCATCTTCCAGGGAATAGTAGGGCGCGTTGGGGTTTTTTTTGAAAAAAGTATCAAAGGTTTTTTTGGAAACTACGGGGTTTTTAAAAAAGCTACCACTGTTCCCCAATTCACTAGGGTCCGGCAGCTTATGTCTGCGTATGGCGATGACAGCTTCTGAAATGGAATTTATGGTCGGATGCACAACGCCTTTGCTCTTAAGTTCGTCTTCTATGGCACCATAAAAGGTAAGGAGTTTATGGTTGCGTTTGGTCAATTGTAGGGATACGGAAGTAATGATATATTTTCCTTTTTTCGCGGTTTTAAAGATAGAGTCCCGGTATCCAAACCTACAGTCTTCTTTGGAAAACTCTACAAGCTCTTGTGTTGCGATATCCATGGCTTCGCAAGAAACAAATACATCCTTAAGTTCTATGCCATAGGCCCCTATGTTTTGTATGGGTGCCGTTCCCGTGTTCCCGGGAATAAGGGAGAGGTTTTCAAGCCCCCCAAAGCCTTGTTCCAATGACCACAATACCAGTTGGTGCCAATTTTCGCCGGCCATGGCTTTTATGACTACCGTATCTTCCGTTTCTTGGACAATGCTCTTTCCCTTTACATTGATGTAGAGCACCAATGCCTCCACATCCTTGGTCAAAAGCATATTACTGCCCCCACTTAGGACAAAGCGTTCTGGATAGGAGGAGAGCTGCAATATTTTTTGCAGTTGTAAAAGCCCTGTGATTTCTACAAAGGAATGTGCCTTTACATCAATACCAAAGGTATTGTACGGCTTTAATGATATGTTTTTTTGGATATTCAAGATTTGGCATAGGCCTTTAAACCCTCTTTTAAAATTTGCACTGCCTTTTTAAGCCGTGTATTTTCCAATACATACGCGATACGGATTTGATTTTTACCCGCACCTTCCGTTGCATAGAATCCTGCTGCGGGTGCTACCATGACCGTTTCACCGTCAATTTCAAAATGTTCCAAAAGCCATTGCGCAAAATCATCGGAATCCGCAACAGGGAGTTCAACCACACAATAAAATGCCCCACTTGGCCTGGCAATTTTAATACCATGGATCTGTTTTAATTCTTCCAACAACAAGTCTCTTCTGGAGACGTATTCCGTAATCACATCATCAAAATACTCTTGCGGTGTATCCAAAGCGGCCTCGCCTGCTATTTGCGCCAGTGTGGGCGGGGAAAGCCTTGCTTGGGCAAATTTCAATGCCGTTTGTATAACTTCTTTATTCTTGGAAGCAATACACCCAATGCGCGCACCACACATGCTATAGCGTTTAGAAACGGAGTCAATGACTATCGCATGGTTTTCCATACCAACTTCGCTTAAAACGGAATGGTGTTTTTTACCGTCATAGGCAAACTCCCGGTACACCTCGTCTGCAATTAAAAAAAGGTCATGTTTTTTTACCAAAGCCACCAATTGTTGAATTTCTTCATGGTTGTACAGATAACCCGTTGGGTTGCCGGGGTTACAAATCAGTATCGCCTTGGTCCTGTGAGTGATTTTTTGCTCGAATTCTTCTATGGGAGGTAGTGCAAAATTACGGTCTATGGAAGAAATGATGGGTACTACCCTTAGCCCGTTTGCCGTGGCAAAACCATTGTAGTTGGCATAAAAGGGTTCCGGGATAATAATTTCATCCCCATCATCCATAATGGAACCCATGGTAAAGGCCAAAGCTTCCGACCCCCCCGTGGTTACAATAAGGTCCGCTGCACTCACATGGATGTCATGTTTTTTATAATAGTGTGCTATTTTGGTCCTGTAGGTTTCGGAACCTTCCGTTCTGCTATAAGCCAAAACTTCCAAGGTATGGTTGCGAACGGCATCCATAGCCACTTTTGGGGTTTTAATATCCGGTTGGCCAATATTCAAATGGATAACGTTTATCCCCCTCTTCTTTGCAGCTTCCGCAAAAGGAACCAGTTTTCTAATGGGGGACGGGGGCATTTGCGCACCCTTTACGGAAATCGTTGGCATAACATGCTAATGTTTGTGCAAAAATGGCAAAATACCCTTCGGAAAACAATGAAAGTGTACATTTTTTATGGTCTTTACATCATGTTAAAAATAAAGGACCAATCGTAATATTTAGTATCTTTAAGGGGCAACCTAGCGGAATAAACCCTTGAATTCCATGAATAAACGGCTGATATATATCCTCCTCTTATTTTTTTGCTGCTCCTTTTTGGGTTTTGGACAACGGTTTCATATTTCCAAAGAAAAGAAGTTTGAGAAAATAAAATTTGAGTTGGTCAATAACTTAATGGTAATCCCTGTGGAGCTTAACAACGCCAAACTAAGCTTTATTCTGGATACCGGGGTGAGCAGTCCCATACTTTTTAATTTAATGGAACAAGATTCCGTGCAGATCAACAATGTTTCTGAAATTATGTTGAGAGGTCTTGGCGATGGGGATCCCATACAAGCCTTAAGATCTTCTGGGAATGTGGTACAAATTGGTAATGCCAAAAGTTTTAATATGTCCTTGCACGTTGTGTTGGATAAGGATATTAATTTTTCCACTTCCCTAGGCATACCTGTGCACGGTATCATAGGATATGACCTTTTCAAGGATTTTGTAGTTGAGGTAAATTATGGAAAAGGGTATCTAAAATTATTTAGACCCAAAGATTATGTTTATAAAGAATCTAAAAAAACACAGACATTACCGCTAAACGTTATCAATAGAAAAGCGTATCTAGATGTTGCGATTACCAAACAGGACGATACTGAAGTCCCCGTAAAATTACTTGTAGATACCGGGAGTAGTGATGCTTTATGGCTTTTTCAAAATTTAGAAAAAGGCTTGGAAGTTCCAGATACCCACTATAACGATTTTTTGGGAAAGGGGCTTAGCGGAAATATTTTTGGAAAACGCACCAAGCTCAAAGGAATTAGAATTGGTAGGTTTAAATTGAACGACGCCAAAGCGGCCTTTCCGTTTCGGGAGTCTTTTGAAGCACTTCAAAACTTACGGGATAGAAATGGCAGTTTGGGTGGAGAAGTGTTAAAACGATTCAATATTGTATTTGACTATGCTAGAGGGCAGATATCGCTTAAGAAAAACAACAATTTTAAGAACCCTTTTCAATACAATTTGGCCGGTATAGAACTACAGCACAATGGACTACGCTATCTGGCCACTAGGTTGGCAGATGCAAATGGTATTGTTAGAAACGATGCCAGAAATTTTGGGAACGTACAGCTTTTATTGGAAAACAGGACCCGCCTTAGTTTAGTGCCGGAAATAGTGGTGTCCGGCATCCGTGCGGATAGCCCTGCTGCCCATGCAGGTCTTAAGGAAGGCGATGTTATCCTTGCCGTAAACGGCAAGCAGGTCCATAATTTTAAATTACAGGAAATCCTTCATATGCTCAATCAACGTGAAGGCAAAAAAGTAAGGGTTCAAATACAGCGTTACAATAGGGATTTTTTGTTCACCTTTGTTCTCAAGGATGTTTTTGAACCAAAAAAGCCCTGACGACGGTCAAGGCTTTCTTTTTGTTAGTTTCTCTACTAAACTTATTTTGTTCCCTCTCCTTTAACGGTTCCTTTTATTTTTAGAACCTTGGTAGGGGTATCTGCATTGGACGTTACCGTAATGGCTTTTCTAATGGGTCCAACACGCTTTGTATCGTATTTTACTTGAATTTCCCCGGTTTCCCCAGGTAAAATAGGAGCATCCGGTTTTTTGGGAATAGTGCAACCACAGCTAGATTTCACATCGCTAATGACCAAGGGTGCATCTCCAGTGTTCGTAAATTCAAATACGCGGACCCCATCGCTACCTTTGTCAATTTCGCCATAATCAACGGTCTCCGATTTAAATTCAATCTTAGCGGTCTTGTCCTGTGCTTTTACGCTTAAGGCCAGTAGACCTACAAATAATAAAAGTACTGTTTTCTTCATTTTTTTAATTTTTGAGGAATATCAAATGTAACGGATTTGAAGCTACATCCAAAATTCTTTTGTCATCTAATAACGTTACTTATTTTTGTTTCGTATTTCAAGGATCGGCCAATCGGCAAAGAACAGTGTAAATTTAACATTGCACCGTTCAATTCAGATTTCCATCCACACTATTTAGACAAAAACTATACCGAAAAATGGAAATTCCATCAAAATATGATGCCAATACCGTGGAAAAGCACTGGTACGACTACTGGATGCAGCACAACTATTTTACTTCCAAACCAGATGATAGGGAGCCGTATACCATTGTAATTCCCCCGCCAAACGTTACGGGAGTACTTCATATGGGGCATATGCTCAACAATACCATACAAGATGTATTGATCAGAAAAGCCCGTTTAGAAGGTAAAAACGCCTGTTGGGTGCCCGGTATGGACCACGCTTCCATTGCTACGGAGGCTAAAGTAGTGGCAAAACTCAAAGAAGAAGGAATCGAGAAAGCCAATTTGACCCGGGAGGAATTCCTAAAACACGCATGGGATTGGACGGATGAATACGGTGGGGTCATTTTACAACAGCTTAAAAAACTGGGTTGTTCCTGCGATTGGAGCCGGACAAAATTTACGATGGATGACGATATGTCAGCCTCCGTAATCAAGGTTTTTGTCGATTTGTATAAAAAAGGCCTTATTTACAGGGGCTACCGTATGGTAAATTGGGACCCAGAGGCCAAAACCACCTTGTCCGATGAAGAAGTAAACTATGAGGAAAGACAGGGTAAACTCTACTATGTGGAGTATGCCATCGCAAATGAAGATGGCACCCCTTCTTTGGAGGGGCAAGGAGAGGCTGTTACGATAGCCACTACGCGACCCGAGACCATTTTAGGCGATACCGCCATTTGTATTAACCCTAATGACGAGCGTTATGCCCATCTGCGGGGCAAAAAAGCCATTGTGCCTATTTGCGGCCGGGTCATTCCCATTATTGAGGACGATTATGTAGACGTGGAATTTGGAACAGGATGTTTAAAGGTAACCCCAGCACATGATGAGAACGATAAAAACCTGGGCGAAAAACACGGTTTGGAGGTCATCGATATTTTTAATGAAGATGCAAGCCTTAATTCCTTTGGACTGCACTATGAAGGCCAAGACCGTTTTGTAGTACGTAAGGCCATTGCCAAAGAGTTGGAAGAAAAAGGGTTTCTGGTAAAAACGGAACCACATACCAATAAAGTGGGGACATCCGAGCGTACCAAGGCGGTTATAGAACCCCGCTTGTCCGACCAATGGTTTTTAAAGATGGAAGGTTTGGCCAAACCAGCCTTGGATGCCGTTATGGAATCTGGAGATATTAAATTGTTCCCGGATAAGTTCAAAAACACCTACCGCCATTGGATGGAAAACATACGGGATTGGAACATTTCCCGCCAAGTGTGGTGGGGGCAGCAGATTCCCGCCTATTACTATGGGGATGGCAAGGACGATTTTGTGGTGGCTGAAAGCAGGGAAGAAGCCTTGCGTTTGGCACAGGAAGCGGTTTCCGCCAGCGGCAGTGATAAAACCCTAGTTCTAGAAGACCTAAAGCAGGACGACGATGTTTTGGACACCTGGTTTTCCTCTTGGTTATGGCCCATCAGCGTTTTTGGTGGTATTCTGGAACCCGAAAATGCTGAGGTCAATT
>CALGQU010000002.1 GCA_937959125.1 uncultured Croceitalea sp. | reverse complement strand
TAGCAGTTCAGCAAAGTAAATTCAAAAGGACCAATAAATTATGAGATTATTAAGGTTGTATTTAGTACATGTGAATGTCCATGTCCATAATTTCTAAGGGTTCTTCCAAAAACTCCTTGGACTCCAAAAAATTAATAAAATCTCTTTGTTTTGAAACAAATAGACTAGTTGAAGTGTCTGAAGAAATCAACTCTAAAGCCCTGGCAAGCAAAGGCTCATTTACATCTCCAAACGTCCCTAGATTAAAAACATCTTCCAATTGTTCCACATCTGGGGCAAAGCCATCGGTATAATCAAAAAAGCCAACGGAGTTTTCATTTCTACCAACAAGTGGTTGTATAATCCAACGATTATCCGGGTTGATTTCATTTTCTGTAGATGGACTATACTGATAATTTCTTCTAGGGTTATCCACCAAAGAGATTGAAAACTCATTTTTTCCTGTAGTTGTAGAACCAATATGAATAATTTCTATATATGGATCTAAGCCATTTATAATTAATTCGCTAGATGAGGCCGTATTTCCAGTGCCTATGACATAGAGCTTTCTTAAGTTCAATGTATTGATAGCTGCTCCATCAGGGCTTACTTCACTTGCAAAAAAAGAATTTAAATTAGCATCACTAAACTGAGGTTGTAATTTGCTATTCCATAACCGCCTTAGATAAAGATCGCTCGTGTTTCTACCATAAATCATACTTGCCAATAAGCGTGAGGTATTTACAGATCCTCCGCCATTGTACCGCATGTCCAAGACCAATTCCGTTACCCCATCGGCAACAAACTGTCCAAAAACATCATTCAGTTCCATATTGAAATTTCTGTTAAAGCTTTGGTATAGCAAATACCCCACTTGGGTGCCGTTTACATCCAAAGTAGTGGCCAATCGTATAGGGTTTTCCTGTAGGTTTTCTTGTTTGGTAACCGAAACCTCCTCATTAGTGCGATTAACTAATCTGTTCTGTTGGTCCAACTGCCCACGATTTAAACTATAAGTTTCTGGTCTTGTCAGTGTTCCAATGTTATTTGAAGTAAACTGTTCCCCGCCTATACCCCAAAAAACGTCCCCTCGTTTTATGCCTTTCGCTTCCCCATCCGACCCAGGGATTACATTTCTTACAAAAAGGAAGCGATCTGTTTCGCTGTTATCCGCTGATAAATTTACCGTAAAGAATTGTATGCCATTGCTAGTACGAATTCCAGAAAGACGATTCAACAAATCTTCAAAATCATCATCAAAGAACGTAAAACGGTCTTCTTCAAATTGTAAATTTTGAATAAAGGCCATAGGGTCAGGGGTTTCCCTTAGAAAAGTTATGTATTCTTCATCAGTAGCAAAACGGTCATCGGCCAAATCCGGGACTTGATCCTGCCAAAAGTACCATTGGTTCATGGCAAGCCACATAAAGTTTTGTACAACGACATTATTTTGTTGAATAGGTTGATTAAACGCGGCACCGTCCAAATCGCTCTCACAAGAAGAGAGCACCATCAAAAGGGCAACAAGGGACAAACAAATTTTTTTCATAGCGATTTTAATAATTTCATAGCAAATAGTATTCCAAATCTAGGACATTAGAATAACAACTTAGGTGTTAAAAACCCTAAAATAGGGACAAGAAAGAGAATTTTAAAAGATTCTGTAACAAAATTTATAGTGTGTCGTCTTCAAATTGTAAGTCGGTAATTTAGATTTACAGATAACTAAACCAGCAATGCAGCAAAAAGAGTTTTTAAATCTTGTAATGCCCTTTAAGGACAAACTCTACAGAATGGCCAAACGTTTATTGGTCTCTAGGGAGGAAGCCGAAGATGCCACACAGGAAATTTTACTCAAACTATGGTCTAAAAATGAGTCCATGGGCAACTATCGAAGTATTGAAGCGTTTGCCATGACCATGACCAAAAACTTTTGCTTGGACCGTTTAAAGTCCAAACAAGCGGGGAATTTAAAGTTGGTACATAGCAACTACCAAGACGAAACGACCTCTTTACAAAAACAATTGGAAGCCGAGGATAGCGTGAATTGGGTAGAGCGGATTATGGATGAGCTGCCAGAACAACAAAAGATGGTTTTGCAGCTTAGGGATATAGAGGATTATGATTATGAGGAAATCTCGGAGTTATTGGACATGAAACCAACAGCGGTAAGAGTCGCCTTATCACGGGCAAGAAAAACAGTACGGGAAAAATTAGTACAAAAACATAGCTATGGAATTGGATAACAACATAGAAAAATTATTGGAAAAGTATTTTGAAGCCACCACTACGGTTGCTGAGGAGCAAACTTTACGCAAGTATTTTGATCAAGAAAGTGTAGCGACACATCTGGAGCAGTACAAGCCTATGTTCGCCTATTTTTCCAATGCCAAAGAGGAACAATATACCAAGCTGAATTCCCTAACGGAATCCGTAAAACCTAGAAGAAAATTCAATTACAGATGGGTTTCCGTAGCGGCAGCGGTTGTAGTGACTATTGGCACCTATTTTGGTTATGGGGAGTATACCCATATCCAAGAGCAGAAAAAAGCAAGATTAGTTTACCAACAGACCAAAGAAGCGTTCGGCCTGCTTGCGGAAAATTTCGCAAAAGGGACGGAAAAAGTGGCTTTGTTGGAAGAATTTGAAGTTGCAAAACAAAAAGTGTATAGTAATAATTAAGCGTAAATAAAATGAGAAAGTATATTCTAATAGTAGTAATGGCCCTTATTCCATTGGCCGGTTTTTCACAGTCCTTGTTTGACAAATATGAAGATTTAGATGACGTAACCTCCGTGGTGGTCAATAAAAGTATGTTCAATTTATTAGCAAAAATTGATGTTGAGGTAGACGATCCTGAAGCACAGGATTTTGTGGATATTGCTACCAGTTTAAAGAGTTTGAAGGTGTTTACTACTGATAATTCTTCTATTGGGGCAGATATGAAAGCATCCGTAAACGGGTATTTGAAAAAGACTTCTTTAACAGAATTGATGCGTATTAAGGACAAGGATGCCAATGTAAAGTTCTATATCAAAGAAGGAAAGGATGATGACCACGTAAGTGAACTTCTTATGTTCGTCACAGGACTTAAGGATGTAGAAGCTGATGGTAGAAACTTTGAGACCGTGTTGCTGTCCTTAACCGGGGATATCGATTTAAATAAAATCAATTCCCTTACAAAAAAAATGAACCTACCGGACGAGTTAAGTAAGGCCGGCAAAAAGCAGTAGGCTTTGGCAGTTAATAGTTATTGGTTAAAAGTTAAGAGTTAAGGGTGGGAGCCAAGGCATTTGGTATAAAAAAACCTATGGTTTGGCTCCCAATAGGAATAGATTCATCAATATGCCCTGAGTGAAATCGAAGGGTCAATCAAAATCAATCAAAATGAAAAAAGCAGGAATTATAATAGCCATGGTATTGGCCCCCATGTTGGGATTTTCACAATCCATGTTCGATAAGTATGAGAACTCAGAAAATGTGGGTTCCGTTATCATCAATAAAGGACTGTTAGGCATTATGGCCAATATATCCATAGACGATGCCGATAAGGAGACCCAGGAGTTCTTGGAGTTGGCAAAAAGTATCGATAACATAAAGGTATTTGTTTCGGAAGATGCAACGGCATCCGCTGATATGTCCGCTACCATGAAGAAGTACGTTAAGAAAGCTTCTTTAGAAGAATTGATGCGGGTCAAAGATGGGGACACTAATGCAAAGTTCTATATTAAGACGGGTAGAAATGCGGATAGGGTAAGTGAGTTGCTCATGTTCGTCACCGGAATAGAAGACAAAAAGAACAACGATGGAAAACCCCATTTTGAAACGGTCTTACTGACCATGACCGGGGATATTGATTTAAACAAAGTAGGCTCATTGACCAATAAAATGAATCTACCCAAACAACTAAAAAATGCCAAGAGAGGGAAGTAATTGCCACAGGCAGTAACAAAAAAGGTCATTCGATGACCAATTGGTAACGTCAATCTAAAAACAATCAAAAAATGAAAAATATACTAAAGAGTTTAACGCTGGTGTTAGTGGTACTATTGGGATCTTGTTCTTCCCAACAAAGTTTACAGGAATACTATGTGGACAATAAGGAGAATCCCAATTTTATATCCTTGGATATCCCTGCCAGTATCCTTAATATGGACGAAGCAGACTTGACCAAAACACAAAAAGAGGCGGTAGCTTCTTTAAAGAAGTTCAATCTATTGGCCTTCAAAAAGACGGAGACCAATGCTGCGGATTACAAATTGGAAAAGACCAAAGTAAAGCAAATATTAAAGGATGATGGGTTTGTGGAACTGATGAAAATAAATTCCCAGTATGGCAAAGGTGTGGTAAAATATCTGGGTGATGAGAACGCCATTGACGAGGTTATTATTTATGGCGATAGCAAGGAAAAAGGCTTTGCCTTGGTCCGGGTGCTGGGTAAGGATATGAACCCCGCCCATATTGTGCAATTGATGCAAGCCATCCAAAAATCCGACTATAAGGGGGAAGGCTTAGGGGAAATAGGAAAGTTCTTAAAGGGTTAAAACCAAACCAAATACAACCGTTAAAACCCAAGTCAGCAATGATTTGGGTTTTTTTATGGTTAAAACTGGAGTATCTCGCATAAAAACCGTGACCTTATTTTTATATTAGTGTCTTATCAACGTAAAACACTAAAAACAAATTATATCATGGAAAACGCACAGGTCTGGATAGACAAGGGAATTGATTTTGCAGCAGAATATGGCCCTAAGATATTAGGGGCGATAGTCATTTATATTATCGGTTCTTGGATAATTAAAAAGCTTATCAATATGGCCAAAAAGGTAATGGCCAAAAGTAAATATGATGAATCTCTCCAAAGGTTTTTACTTAATCTGCTCACATGGGCACTGAAAATTGTTCTAATATTAGCCGTTATTGGAAAGCTTGGCGTAGAAACCACTAGTTTTGCCGCTATACTTGCAGCTGCAGGCCTTGCTGTAGGTCTTGCCCTGCAAGGTTCCTTATCCAACTTTGCCGGAGGGGTACTCATAATGATTTTTAAACCTTATAAAATAGGGGATTTGGTAGAAGCCCAAGATGCACTTGGTGTGGTAAAAGAAATAGAGATCTTTACTACCAAACTGATCTCCCCGGACAATAAATTAGTAATAGTGCCCAACGGTGCCATGGCCAATGGAAACATAACCAATTATACCGCCGAAGGCAAGATTAGGGTAGATACCGTTATTGGTGTTGCTTATGAGGAGGATATCAAACAAGTAAAAAAAGTCTTATTGGATGTGCTGACTTCAAACCCAAAGGTATTGCAAGACCCAGCGCCATCGGTCAACGTATTGGAGTTGGCGGACAGCTCGGTAAACTTTGCTGTTAGGCCGTTTGCTAAACCAGAAGACTATTGGGATGTGTATTTTGCCACCTATGAAGATTGTAAACTGGCCTTGGACAAAGCTGGTATCGAAATACCTTACCCACACGAAGTGGAGGTTATAAAACAAGCAAAATAACCTTTCCAAATGAAAAAAATAACCCCGGTAAGCTATTACCGGGGTTATTTTTTTAACGGTAACCAGTATTAAATTCCTGTATAGTTTGCGGGAGTAATTTGTTTGAGTTCCGCTTTTATGGTTTCTGAAACCTCTAGGGTATCAATAAAATTAGAAATCGAGAATTGTGTTATTTTTTCGTTGGTACGTGTGAGCCCCTTTAACGCCTCATACGGGTTGGGATACCCTTCCCGTCTAAGAATGGTCTGGATGGCCTCTGCTACAACCGCCCAGTTGTGCTCTAAGTCCTTCTCAAATTTTTCTTTGTTCAATACCAATTTCCCCAATCCTTTTAATGTAGACTGAAAAGCGATGAGCGTATGGGCAAAAGGAACACCAATGTTACGTAAGACCGTACTATCCGTAAGGTCCCGTTGCAAGCGTGATACCGGTAGTTTTGCAGATAAGTGTTCAAAAAGTGCATTGGCCAGTCCAAGGTTACCTTCCGAATTTTCAAAATCTATAGGGTTTACCTTATGTGGCATGGCGGAAGACCCTACTTCACCTTCTTTAATTTTCTGTTTAAAGTAATCCATGGAAATGTAGGTCCAGATGTCCCTGTTCAAATCGATGAGGATGGTGTTTATCCTCTTTAAACAATCGAACAGTGCGGCCATGTGGTCGTAATGCTCTATTTGAGTGGTAGGGAAGGAGTGGTACAACCCTAGTTTTTCCTGCACGAATTGTTGTCCAAAGGTTTTCCAATCCGTTGTTGGATAGGCTACTTTATGGGCGTTGTAGTTTCCAGTCGCCCCACCAAATTTGGCTGCTGAGGGAATATCGTTCAATAAATCGAATTGTTGCTTCAACCGTTCTACAAAAACGGCAATTTCCTTACCCAATCGGGTAGGTGAGGCCGGCTGTCCATGGGTACGTGCCAACATAGGGATTTCTTCCCACTCCTTGGCCAAGCTTTCCAATTTCTGGTAGACCTCAAAATATAGGGGCACGTAAACGACATTCATAGCTTCCTTTAAGGATAGAGGAATGGCCGTATTATTAATGTCTTGGGAGGTCAATCCAAAATGGATGAACTCTTTATAAGCTTGTAAACCAAGCCCATCAAACTTTTGTTTTATAAAATACTCGACTGCCTTTACGTCATGGTTCGTGGTTTTTTCAATGTCTTTGATGGCTTGGGCATCTTCAGCGGAAAAGCTTTTGTAGATTCCCTGTAAATCCCCAAACTTGGCAGTGTCAAAACTTTCCAACTGTGGTAAAGGTAGTTCACAAAGCGCGATGAAATATTCGATTTCTACTTGCACCCGATAGTTGATCAAAGCCTCTTCGGAAAAATAAGCACCCAAAGCTTCGGTTTTATTCCGGTAACGACCGTCAATAGGGGAAATGGCATTTAGTGGATGTAAAGACATAAATCCTTAATTTTTTGGAAATGGCAAAGATACATTTTTAAGCTGTTTTCAAGGGGTCAAGGAGTGGTATTTTAAGACCGTGTTTCTCTCAGTTTGGCCAATATTTTCTTGCCCCTACTTTGGTATCCTGCGGTTCCGCTGGCAATGGTGTCCTGTAAAATTTGGAGGAGTTCTGGGTGTATCCAATCAAAACGTGTTCCCAAATGGTATAAACAAGTCATGGCAAATACCTTTGCGGCCACTTTATGTTCTCCTATAAACCAATCAAAACAAACAGTGACCAATTCTTCCAAGGATTCGTTGCTTATCGCCCTTAAGTACTCAGGGTTTTTCTTTTCAAAATAGGCTTCCGTCAATAATTGACAACTATGTGCCATTGGTCTTATACAGGATTCTGATTGCAGGTTTTTTAGATTCCCAATGAAGTCATTTACAAAAGGGAGTACCAGTGTTGGTCGTTTTCGAACAAGATGATCAAACACCCAACTGGCGTTAAATTCTCCTTCCTTATCCTGTTGCAGCACCTCCAGCCAAAGTGTTTTGGTCAATTGGGGGTGCTCCAGCAAGGTATGCACCAAACCAATAATACGTTCTTTGGACAGTCGGCCAGAATTTAATTGTTGTCGTAGTTGTTCTTCGGTCACAGAAAACCTAATTTTATACCAAACCTAATGAAATGAAAATAGTAAAAAAAATAGCGGTTGTCCTTTTAGGAGTGCTTATTGGGATGCAATTTTTTCAGCCGGAAAAGAACCAAACGGAAGCCGCAGACTATGTTGCCCTTTTTGAAACGGAAACAGCACCTCCTGCACCGGTAAAGCAACTTTTAAAGACGGCATGTTACGATTGTCATAGTAATCATACCGTATACCCATGGTACGGCAATATTGCCCCAATTTCGTATTGGTTGGACGAACATATTGAGCATGGTAAGGAAGAGCTTAACTTTTCTGATTGGGCCAGTTATTCCGCAAAGAAAAAAGAGCACAAATTAGAAGAAATGGCAGAGGAAGTGGAAGAAGGTGAAATGCCTTTGAATGAGTACACTTGGACCCACAGCGAAGCACGACTTACGGAAGACCAGAAAAAAATACTCATGGATTGGGTCAATGCGGCTAGAATGAAGTACCAAGTAGCGCAGCAACAAGATTAGGTACTCCCGTAGAAGCCGATTCTGGAATTATGGTGAGGTTTTCAAAATCATTTTTACCAATACTGGGCCTGGGGTCAATAAAATAGATGGGCGTTCCTAGCCGCACAAAGTTGACCAGACTAGCGGCGGGATACACTTGCATTGAGGTACCAATGATGATTAGAATATCCGCTTGCTCGGTTAAGGCAGCAGCGGGTTCCAACAGTGGCACCATCTCTCCAAACCAAACGATATGGGGGCGTAATTGATGACCGTTTTTATCCAAATCGCCCAGATTCAAATCTTTTTCCCAATGTAGGATAAGCTGTTCATCTACGGTGCTTCTCACTTTTAGGAGTTCGCCATGCAGGTGCATAACATGGGTACTACCCGCTTGTTCATGCAAATTGTCCACATTTTGAGTGATGACCTGTACATGAAACCGGGATTCCAAATCCACTAAGGCTCTATGCCCCAAATTTGGGACAACGGTCAATAATTGCCTTCTTCTTTGGTTATAAAATTCCAAAACCAACGCTGGGTTTTTGGAGAAACCCTGCGGGGAAGCTACCTCCATAACATCATGACCTTCCCATAATCCATTGGCATCTCTAAACGTTTTTAATCCACTTTCTGCACTAATACCGGCTCCCGTGAGCACCACAATTTGTTTTTTCATTGGAATTTCTTCTATTTGAATACTTTTTGAAAGTACACATTTTGATTATCTTGTGATTGATGTTCAATAGGGATTTGTTGACATATTTAGAAGGTTTTATAACCCCACAACGGCAGCAAAGGTTTCAAGATATTTTGAAGCAGCGTACCAAGTATCTCACGGTAGCCATTGAAGATGTCTACCAATTACATAACACAAGTGCCGTCATACGTAGCTGCGATGCGTTCGGTATTCAAGAGGCTCATGTAATCGAAGATCGTTTTGGAAAGCGATTGGATAAAAATATCGCCATGGGGGCGGAAAGATGGGTAGATGTGCATAGGTATAAAAATACATCGGATTGTATACGGGAACTCAAGTCCCAAGGCTATCAAATTATAGCCACAACACCCCATATCAAAAGTTCGGTTTTGGATGATTTTAAGATTCACGGACCTACCGCGCTTTTTTTTGGTACTGAAAAAGAGGGGTTGAGTTCCAACGTGCTGGAAAATGCGGATGGATATTTAAGTATTCCCATGCAAGGGTTTTCTGAAAGCCTCAACATTTCCGTCGCTGCGGCCATTAGTCTCCGCTATTTAAGCAATCAACTTAGAAATAGTTCCATTGACTGGCAATTGACGGAAACCGAAATTTTGGAAAAGCGGATGGATTGGACAAAAAAGTCCATTAAAGATGTAGAAAGAATTATAGGACGTTACCACGCAAATTAAGTTTTTTGTAACTTTAAAGGAACCAATTAAATCAAACAAAATGATGACTGCACTTTACATTGTCGGTGGGATTGTCCTACTTGTAATTATCTTAAGTATGATTGCCCCAAAAACTTATGACGTTTCCCGTTCCATTATCATCTCAAAACCGAAAAAAGAAGTTTTTGATTATCTCCGCTCACTCAAAAAGATGGACAATTGGTCCCCGTGGGCCAAGAAAGACCCTGAAATGCACAAAGAATTTCGAGGGACCGATGGCGAAGTGGGTTCCGTTAGCTATTGGAACGGCAATAAGGAAGTTGGGGAAGGCGAGCAGGAGATTACCAAGATTGTGGAAGGGGAGCGTATTGAAGGGGAATTACGCTTTATGAAACCTTTTAAATCGGAGTCTGATTGTTATTTGTTAACGACGGATGCCGGAAATAGCGAAACCAAAGTAACTTGGGGATTTACTGGAAACAACAAATTTCCCATGAGTATTATGATGCTATTTATGAGCATGGATAAGATGGTAGGTAAGGATTTTGAAGAAGGCCTTTCCAGTTTAAAGTCCCTCTTGGAAGAATAGGCTATGGACAACAACCCTATTGCTTGGCTAGAAATACCGGTAACCAATATAGTCAGGGCCAAAACTTTCTATGTAACTGTTCAATGTTTCTTAGGGTAACCCGATAGCGTTACATTCTTAAGAAATATTAATGCGCGATATTTTTATAGGATCCATTAATTTTAGGAAGCTGGTACAATTTGATACAATAGGGCATGTTAATTCTGGAAGTAACAAAGGGAGTTATGTTAAGTTCATTGACGATACCGCTAAAAGTAGAGGAATTTATATGGTAAAATTTCCGATAAAAAATGGAAGCAATGGGTATAATACTTGGCTTGAATCCGTTAATGATATTGAAGATTACATCAAAGAAAATCAATGGGTGATTTAGTGGACTTAATTTTCATTTTCAATTAATGATTTTACTCCACCAACTCCAATAAGGCCGTATCAAAATCGTTTTCCAATACCACATATCCGTTTTTTACAACGACTTTGGTTTGGGAATAAGTATCGAACAATTGGGCCCCTTCTCCAAAGAACCCCTTTACACGTAGGGATTTTTTTCCTTTGGGTAAATCCAAGGCAATGGCCACTTTATCCTTATAATCCCCATTGACAAAAAGTCTGGAGAATACATAGGGTTTTTTGGATAGGCGCTTGTGTTTACCTACACCTACGGAAGGATGTTTGGCCCTAAACCGTCCCAATTTTTGCCAGTGCTCATGTACTTTTTTTACTGAGGGGATGCTGTCAAGATCTTCCCAATTCATATAAGACCTAAGGTGGGCATCACCTTCCGCGCCTTCAACGGTCAAGGGTCTTAGCGTTTCGTCCCCATAATACACTTGAGAGGCTCCAGGGGTCAATAGCAGCATGTTAGCGGCTATATAGGGTTTCTTGCGTTCGCGGTCAAAAGGATTACCATCATCATGGGAGGTTAAGTAGTTTAATACACTTTTACCTTCCATCTTTGTGTTCAATAGGTAGTTGTATTTCTTAAAAACGGTTTCGTAATCCTTAAGGGCATCGGTCTTTAAATCAAAATTGATGAGACTTTTAAAACCATACTTAAAGAAATCCACTTTTTTATCGCCAAAATTGAATTGCCTTCCCGTAGAGATACCATAATTGTAGACCTCCCCAACCATATAGAATTCATTATCATCCAAGACTTGGTCCGGATGTTTTTTCTTCCAAGTCCCAAAAGCGTAATCCGCTTCTTTTTTAAGCTCTGCCCAGGCATTTTCGTTCACATGCTTTACGGTATCAACCCGAAAGCCATCCACCCCAAATTCGTGGATATAATCCGTCAACCACTTGATAATATAGAATCTAGGTGCTCTGGGGTACCCCGTGCGTTCAAAAAAGAGATTGAGTTCGTCCAATTCTTGGCTTAGCCGTCCCTCCTCTTTCCATTTTGCCAAAAGGGCGTCCGGTAATTCTACCGGCTCGTCAGACTCCGTTAAAATATCGGGTAAATTGGCTACCAACGTGCAGGCCGTAGTATTTTCATAGGTAGTAAACTCGCACTTAGGACCGGTACGTACCCATTCCTCTGGCCAAACGGGATCTAAATCCGTAACCGGCCCCGTATGGTTAAGTACAACATCCAACAACACCCGTATTCCTTTGGCATGCGCTTTTTTAACCAGCTGGCCCAGATCTTTCTTTGTGCCAAAATTTGGATCAACGGCCGTCCAATCCTTGGCCCAGTACCCGTGGTAGGCATAGGTATTGCCCGTACCCTCGTTGGTGGAACCATGCACTTGTTCCACAATGGGGGTAAACCAAATGGCATTGATTCCTAAATCCGTAAAATAGCCATCCTCAATTTTTTGGGTAATCCCTTTGATATCACCACCTTCAAATCCTCTAAGCACAGCAGTGGAGTCTGTTCTGTTTAGAGTAACGTCCCTTTTAAGAGTGCCCTTGTTAAACCGATCCGTTAATAGGAAATAGACATTTGCCCCTTCCCAATAAAAAGGCAGGCTTGCTCCTGTCTCTTCTTCTATAATAGCGGAAGCATCTTTAGTTATAGCAGCTACTTTTTTTTCCTTTTTACAGCCCATAACAAAGGAGGTTATTGCCAAAGCAATAAGTAGTTTTTTCATCATTGAGGATTTTGTTTAAAGCTATAAAATGCTTCTTGAAATATAAAATTTATTTGAATCCCAAATAAAGAAGGTCGATACGCCGTGAACTATAGCAGTAGTGGGGTTATGGCAACTATTTCCTGTTCAGTACTTTATACTCCTCGTAACAACTACTGATGGCATCCAAAATTTGGAGATCGTTGGCCGTTTGGATAAAGGATTTGGAGTAACTACAGTTATTTAATATGTCCTCAATATCCATTTTTTCTAACTGTAGAAGTTGGATAAGGGTTTCCCTATCAAATTTTGAGGCCAATAGATTTCGTATTTCCTCATCTTCTTTCATTTGTCTCAGCTTTCGCAATTGTGCGGGTCGCTTTCCAAAGAGGTTACGTAGTAAATCTGCAGGATTTAATATAGCACCAAGGACTTTGGTCACCGCACTTGGATTTTTATTGCCCGCTTCATAACTCTTGTTGAGTCCGGAAATACTGTATTGAAAAGCGGTATTGTTAGCAGGCAGGTTTTTTACATCAATCTCCAAAAAACCGGTGAGTTGATAGGGCCTTACAATGACTTCTTCCAGGGCATACGCCAATTCCGTTAAGGATATTTTGGTATCCTCAAATTTGAACATATCATTGGTAACCCTAACTTTTTGCGGTTTAAATCCTAGGTAGGTAAGATAAAGCGTATCATTGACCGCCGCTGGGATGGTAAAATTCCCATCTTGATCCGTAATGGTGCCTTTTACCCGGTTGAGATTGATGACATGCACACTTTCCAAGGAAAAATTAGTCTGCGCATTGATAACGGTTGCCTTAATCTCCCCAACCACGGCCCCGTCTTCACTTTCTTGAGCAAACATGGGCAGGGTTAGTATGGCAAAAAAGAATGGTAAAAGTCTTTTCATATATTTTCCCTAGGATTACAAAACAACTAAAATAAAAGGGACTACGACCGCAATTTAAGATGCCCTTAACTAATAGAAACCTTTATTTCCTTTGTCTTTAAATTTCTTGGAACCTTTCTTTCCTCCTTTAAAAGAATCTTTACGATCTCTACGACCACTGCGATTACCATCCCTTCCGCGTCCACCGCCCCCGCCACCACGGTGCCGTCTTCCGCCGCGTCCGCCACCACCGGGGTCTTTGGAAACTTCTACATTTACGAACCTACCGTCTACTTTTAAATCCGTAAACGTTTCAAGGATGAGCGGGGTAAATTGGGCTTCCGTGTTAAAGAAGGAGAAGGTGTCCTTGGTATCTACCTTGTAAATATCATCCTTATCCAATCCTATTTTGTCCCGTAAAAAATCTTTTAGGGTCATCCAGTCATATCCATCACGCTCCCCAACATTGATAAAGTAGCGTACGGACCCGTCTTTGCGATACTCGCCTCCATCTTTACCGTTACCCCGTTCCCTTTTTCCAGAGGAATCGTTGGAATTTAAATCCCTGGTCTTGCTGTAATAGTTGAAGAACCTGGTAAACTCTACGGAAACTATTTTTTTTATCAATTCTTCCCGATCGATACCCTCTAGAACGTCCGTGATAGCGGGTAGATACCCATCAATTTCTTCGTTTATTTTGGTATCCTTGATATTATTGGCAAGGTGATACAATTGTATTTCACAAATCTCAATTCCGGTGGGAATCTTCTTTTCAAGAAAGTCGGTTTTGATCTTGCGTTCAATCGCCGCTATTTTACGCAATTCCGAACGGGTAACGATAACCATGGAAATTCCTGATTTACCTGCCCTTCCCGTCCTTCCGGAACGGTGGGTGTAGGTTTCTATTTCGTCCGGCAATTGGTAGTTGACCACATGGGTAATATCATCAACATCAATACCACGGGCGGCCACGTCCGTGGCCACAAGCATTTGTATTTGTTTTTTACGAAAGGCGTTCATGACCAAATCGCGTTGGTTTTGGCTCAAGTCGCCATGCAAGGCCCCGGCATTATACCCATCTTCAATCAATTTTTCGGCCACCTTTTGGGTATCCCTTTTGGTCCTGCAGAAAACCACGGAAAATATACCAGGATTGGCATCTGCCAATCGTTTTAAGGCCGGATAACGGTCACGACCACTTACCACATAGTATTCATGTTGTACCGTAGATGCCCCGGAATTTTTAGCGCCAACGGTGATTTCCTTGGGGCTATGCATGAATTTTTTGGCAATGGTGGAAACTTCCTTGGGCATGGTGGCGGAAAACAACCAAGTCGATTTTTCCTCTGGAGTGTTGGAAAGGATGTCCTTGATATCTTCATAGAATCCCATGTTCAACATTTCATCGGCCTCATCCAAGATACAGTAGTCAATTTTTGAAATGTCTACAATACCCCTACGGATCATATCTTTCATCCTACCCGGCGTAGCCACCACGATTTGCGCCCCTCTTTTTATTTGTCTTGCTTGGTCCGTAATGCTGGCCCCACCATAGATGGCCACGATGTTCATTCCCTTTTCGTATTTGGAATACAACTGCATCTCATTGGTAATCTGCAAGCAAAGTTCCCGTGTGGGCGATAAGATAAGCCCTTGCGTGGTTCTGGACGCCACGTCTATTTTTTGGATGAGCGGAAAGCCAAAAGCTGCCGTTTTTCCTGTTCCGGTTTGGGCCAAGGCTACCAAATCCGTCTCATCTTCCAATAAAATAGGGATTGCTTTTTCTTGTACTTCAGAAGGCTGTTCAAAGCCAAGGTCCGCCACAGCGGAGAGCAGGGACTCGTTTAGTCCCAAACTTTCAAATTTTGACATAATTCATTATAAGTAATCGCAAATATGTGTGTTGCATAGAGCGATTTTTTCAACTTATAAACCCTTACCCAGCGCAACACCTGCCATACCGGCGGCATTAATAAAGCGGCAAAGGTACTGCTAATTGACGACTATGCCCCATAAAGCCGTAATAAGTTAATGGCTATGGTTTTAAAGCTTCTAAATATTGAAGCAATTTGCCCATGGCACGGCCCCTATGGCTAATCTGGTTTTTGGTGGTAAGCGGCAATTCCGCGAACGTTTGGTCAAACCCCTCCGGTTTAAATATAGGATCATACCCAAAACCGCCATCACCCATTTGTTTCGTGGTGATGGTTCCTTTTACAATCCCTTGGAACATATGCCGTTCCTTATTTAAATTAAGCGCAATGACCGTTTTAAAGTGAGCGTTTCTGTTGTCTTTATTTAAAAGTTCTTGTAATAATTTTTCCATATTGTCATGTGCACTCTTCTGCATACCTGCATACCTTGCCGTATATACCCCTGGCGCACCGTTAAGGGTATCTACCAAAAGGCCAGTATCATCTGCAAAGCAGGGAAGACCATAATTGTTGATTACATAATCTGCTTTTATACGGGCATTCTCTTCCAAAGTAGTCCCAGTTTCTTCAATTTCATCAAAACACTGGATATCCGTCAAGGACAGGAGTTCAAAATGTTGGGGCACTAGGGCCTTTACTTCAATAAACTTGTTGGTATTGTGCGTGGCAAAGACCAATTTCATGGGCAGATGGTTTATGGGGCTAAAAATAGTATTTTCGTAGCTATGAAATTCAAAATGCCCCCTCCCTTGGTGATGTTGGTTTTTGGTGTACTGATGTATATTATGGCCAAGATCCTTCCGTTTGGGGAATTCGATTTTTTTGGGCGACGACCTTTAAAATATGCCCTTTGGGGATTGGGTTTTGTGGTGATGCTTGTCGCCTTGGTCCAATTTAGGATTAAAAAAACCACTACAAATCCCTTAGAGCCCAAAAAAGCAAGTCAATTGGTCGTCTCAGGTATTTTCAGCTATAGCAGAAATCCTATGTATTTGGGCATGTTGTTGCTTTTAATAGGATTTGGGTTACAGCTAGGGAACGCCTTCAATACCATAACCGCGGCCGGTTTTGTATATTTCATGAACCATTTTCAAATAAAGTTTGAAGAAGAGGCATTGACCACGTTGTTCGGTAAAGATTATACCTTGTATTGTAAAGCGGTAAGACGATGGTTTTAAGAAAAAAAGTACTACTGATGGTCGGCTTTTTGATTGTGACGCTATATAGCTCCTATTCCCAAAGCGACCATTTCACTTCTTTTGATGGCACTAAAATTGCCTACGATGACGTAGGCGATGGTTTTCCTGTGGTATTGCTTCATGGATTTATCAACACCAAGGCTTCTTGGGATAAAACGGTCTTAAAAAAAGAACTGCTAAAAAAGGGATACAGGGTCATCGTACCGGATTTACGGGGTAATGGTACTTCTGATAAACCGCAGAAGGATTCCGCTTATGCAGACAATGCGGAAATCAAAGATGTGAAACTGTTATTGGACACTTTAAAGATTGAACAATGTTTTGCCATTGGATATTCAAGGGGAAGCATCGTTTTGGCAAAATGGCTTACCAAGGAACAACGCATTGAAAAAGCAGTTTTGGGCGGGATGGGAGCTGATTTTACCAATCCAAATTGGGATAGAAAACTGTTGTTTGCCGACGCTTTTAATGGAAAAACCACGGCTGAAACGCAAGGAGCCGTAGATTATGCAAAATCCATTGGCGCAGATATAAGGTCGTTGTACCTACAGCAGAAATACCAGCCGGTAACCAGTTTGGAAGAACTGGCAGAAATAAAGCAAAAGGTGTTTGTTATTGCCGGAGATGTGGATACGGACAATGGGGACCCCCAACAACTTAAAGAAACTATTCCCAATGCCGTATTGGCCATTGTACCTGGCGATCATAACAATACGTATAAGACAGAAGTTTTCTCGACCAAGATTATGGCATTTCTCCAGAAATAATGATAAAGATCTTTAAATTTTAGAAGTAATTTGTGATACCAATAGTTCCGTTTACATCTCCATAAAAGTGATAAACTGACGATATGCTATTTTTACCCTCCTTTACTTGATAATAATTTAGCGTTTTCCCTCAAAAAATGTTACAAAACACTTTTTTGACCAACTTGAAAACCGTGGTTCGATTTTATCGTTATTTTTACTGCTTAATTTTTTGACAATGGTGGAAACGAGCAGAAAATATGTCTTTGATTTTGATAGTACCCTTACCAGGGTAGAAGCGCTGGATGTGCTTGCAGAAATGACGCTCAAAGGAAAATCCAACAAAGATGAGGTTTTGGCAGAAATACAGCATATAACCAACTTGGGCATTGACGGGGATATTTCTTTTACGGAATCCCTGGAAAGAAGAATCAAGCTGCTCCATGCCCATAAGGATGACTTGGAATTTTTGGTAAACGAACTACGTCAAAAAATTTCCAAATCCATTGAAGAGAACAAGGAATTTTTCACTAGTCATGCAGAGGACATTTATGTTATTTCATGTGGTTTTAAGGAATTTATAGATCCCATTGTTGCAGAATACCACATTCCAACGGAAAGGGTGTACGCCAATACCTTTGTTTTTGATAAAGATGGAAATATTGTGGGTTTTGATGAGGACAACGTACTTTCTTCTCATAACGGAAAAATTGCCTGTCTAAAAAACCTTAATTTAGAAGGAGAGGTGCAGGTTATTGGTGATGGGTATAGCGACTATGTCATGCGCGAAGCCGGTATTGCCGATAAGTTTTTTGCATATACGGAGAACGTACACCGTGAGAAGGCCGCCAATAATGCGGACTATGTTACACCTAACTTAAATGAATTTTTATTTGTGAACGATTTACCCAGAAAAATATCCTATCCAAAGAATAGAATTAAGATTCTTTTGTTGGAGAACGTGCACCCCAATGCGTTTGAGAATCTTTCCGAGGAAGGCTTTTCAGTAGAATTGGTCAAACACGCCTTACCAGAAGAAGAATTGATAGAACGCATTAAAGGTGTCCATGTTTTGGGGATACGCTCCAAAACCCAGGTTACCCAGAAAGTACTTGACGCTGCAGACCGTTTATTGGTAATTGGGGCATTTTGTATAGGGACTACGCAGATTGCCTTGGACGCGGCAAAGAACAAAGGAGTCATTGTCTTTAATGCACCATATAGTAATACAAGATCTGTAGTAGAAATGGCCATAGGACAGATCATCATGCTAAAGCGTAGCATTTTTGCCCGCAGTATGGAGATTCACCAAGGACAATGGTTCAAGACAGCCCAGAATTCCCAAGAAGTACGTGGTAAGAACTTAGGTATTGTTGGGTATGGAAACATAGGTAAGCAGCTTTCCGTTTTGGCAGAAGCCATGGGTATGCGCGTATATTACTATGATGTTGAAGATAGATTGGCACTGGGCAATGCCATAAAGTGCAATACGTTGGAAGATTTACTTTCGGTTTCGGATGTGGTCACCTTGCATATTGACGATAACAAGGCCAACAAAAATTTTATAGGGGAGCGCGAAATCAACCAAATGCGAGATGGCTCCATTCTGGTCAATCTTTCCCGTGGTTTTGTGGTAGATATCCCCGCATTGGTCAAAGCCCTTAAAAGTGGGAAACTAGGTGGTGCGGCCATAGACGTGTATCCAGAAGAACCCAGAAGTAATGGGGAGTTTGTTACGGATTTACAAGGCTTGCAGAATGTCATCCTTACACCGCATATAGGAGGTAGTACGGAAGAGGCACAACGGGATATAGCGGATTTTGTACCCAACAAGATTATGGATTATATCAATTCCGGGAATACGGTGGATGCGGTCAATTTCCCTAATATAAGATTACCAAAGCAGAACAACGCACACCGCTTTTTACATATCCATAAGAATGTCCCTGGGGTCATGGCAAAAATCAATGAAGTTTTGGCCAAATATGAGATGAATATTACAGGGCAGTATCTATCTACGGATAGTGAGGTGGGTTATGTAATTTCAGATTTGGATAAAGAGTATAACAAAGAGGTCATTGCTGCGCTACGTAACGTACACCATACCATAAAATTTAGGGTGCTTTATTAGGGGTCTTTTGTATTTAATCAATAAATAATAGGCATTTCCGCTTTCACAAGGCAATTCCGCTATTTCACAACATTTTTATAGTTTACTATAATTTTCAACTTAATTTGTAAGAAATTCTTTATAAAAAAAGATTTTCAATTGAAATTAAGAAACAAAATAGTATTAAAAAAGGGTTTTAGGGCGTATTACCTATTGGTGGTTTCCATAATTGTCATTACCATCGCTATACAGACCATCATCCAATACTCGCTCAACAAGCAGCGTTCAACCGCCATGATCGTCAACCTTTCCGGTAGGCAACGCGCCCTTAGTCAGCGGTTGCTCAATGAGCTTTATTCCTGCAGGTACCATAATTGTGATTTTGCGGAACTAAAGCTCACCTTGAACAAATTGTACCAAATGCATAACATCCTCCAGGTAGGAAGCGAAAACTTGGGTATCGATAAACTTACCGATAAGGATATACAGGCCAACTTTATAAAATTGGAGCCGCATGCGGAATGGTTTAAAGATAAGCTGGAAGATTTTAAGACCATAGACCAGGTTTCCTTTAATGATATGAGGTATCGGGTTGACCGCTTTATGGCCATTATGGATGAAATTGTACTGCAATTTCAGAAAAAGTCAGAAGAAGATATCAAGGCCATGCGGATCATTGAAATGGAACTCGCCATATTTTCGGTTTTTATCGTACTCTTTGAGATTCTATTTATCGTTAATCCCATTATCAACCGCATTTTAAAGCAAAAAAAGAAGTTGGAAGAAATTGCTTGGCATCAATCCCATGTATTCTCATCGCATATGAAGAATATCAAAGACCTGCAGTATGTCTTAAAAGCAGAACGGATTCCGGAACGGCAACAAGAGATCATTAAATTTATTTCTGAGGAATTGGACAAACTAAAAGAAGTTTCCAATAGCATGGTCAAAGCCCTTGAAAAGAATGAAAATACGGATTTGCCGCACAAAGCAGTCATTAGGAAAATGGGTGACCTCCTAGAAAAAATTAACGTTGCGGCCCCAGAAGATAGGGTTACTGATGGTGATAAGGTTCATTCCTAAGAATGGTAAAACCGCGATATAGTTGCTCCACAAAAAACAATCGTATCATTTGATGGGAAAAAGTCATTTTGGATAGGCTCAACTCTTGGTTGGCCCTTGCATAAACGGCTTTGTCAAAGCCGTAAGGTCCACCAATAACAAAAATCAGATTTTTTATTCCGCTGTTCATCCGTTTTTGCAATACTAAGGAAAAGTCCTTACTATCGTATTGTTTTCCCCGCTCATCCAATAGGACCAAAACGTCCGAGGGGTTTACCATACTATTAATGAGACTGCCTTCCCTCTTTTTTTGCTCTGTTTGTGAGAGGTGTTTGACGTTCTTAATATCTGGCAGGATGATCATTTCAAACTTGACATAGTGTTTTAATCGTTTTATATAGCTATCAATCAATGACTTGAGTTCCTTGTTGTCTGTTTTCCCTATCGCCAACAGTTTTATTTGCATTACAAATGGGTTTGTCCAAAAATAGTATTTCCTTGGCGGTTCAATTTTAAAAGGAAAGCTTTTTAGTATTTTAGCCCTACCAGAAAACTCCAAATGATTTCAGAACAACAATTCAAAGAAGAGTTGCGGCTCATTATTGCAAATGCCATTAGGGAAGATGTGGGTGATGGCGATCATAGTTCCTTGGCTTGCATACCGCCCACGGCACAAGGAAAAGCCAAACTTTTGATCAAAGATGAAGGTGTTTTGGCGGGGGTGGAATTCGCTAAACAGGTATTTGCATACGTTGATAAGGATTTAGAGGTAGAAACCCTTTTGAAGGACGGTGCAACCGTATCCCATGGTGATATTGCATTTTACGTTTCCGGAAGTTCCTTAAGCATCCTCACCGCGGAACGCTTGGTGCTTAACGCCATGCAACGTATGAGTGCCATTGCCACTAAGACACAATCCTTTGTGGCACTCCTAAAGGGTACCCGAACCAAGATTTTGGATACCAGAAAAACAACACCGGGAATCCGTGCTTTAGAAAAATGGGCCGTTAAAATTGGGGGAGGAGAGAACCATAGGTTTGCCCTTTACGATATGATCATGCTCAAGGACAACCACATTGATTTTGCAGGTGGGATTACCCAGGCCATTGAAAAGACAAAGGCCTATTTAAAGCGGGAAAACAAAGACTTAAAGATTATTGTAGAAGCTAGGGATTTGGATGAGGTAGCAGAAATATTGGCCTCTGGTGGGGTGTATCGCATTTTATTGGACAACTTTAATTATGCCCAGACCAAAGAAGCCGTGGCTCTTATAGGTGACCAATGCCTTACGGAATCTTCCGGGGGTATCAACGCAGAAACCTTAAGAAAGTATGCAGAATGCGGGGTGGACTATATCTCCTCCGGTGCACTTACCCATTCCGTGCATAATCTGGACCTAAGCCTTAAAGCCGTTTAAATGCCACAGACCATTGCAGAACGGTTAGAAAAAATACCGGTATTGAATTGGGTCATACAGTTGCTCAAAAAAGTAAAGTTGCCCACATTTGAGGGATTGTCCCTGTATGATTTGATTGAAATGTATTTGGTGGGGGTTATCCGCGGAACCCTTTCCACTAGGGCAAGTGCCATTGCCTTTAGCTTGTTTATGGCCTTATTTCCCCTACTCATCTTTTTTGTAACGCTTATTCCTTTCGTAATACCCTATGTTAGCGTTGGCAATGAAGATTTTGATATGCAGTTCTTGTTTTTCTTGGAGTCTTTTTTACCTAGTGCTACAGGGGATTATTTTGGGGATGTCTATCAGCAAATAAAGGATCAAAAGAAAGGAGGACTTTTATCCTCCGCCTTTTTGATTTCCATTTTTCTGATGGCCAACGGTGTGAATTCTATTTTTGCGGGTTTTGAAACTTCGTATTACGTAGAGCTTACCCGCAATTTCTTTAGGCAATATGCTTTTGCGCTTATGGTAGGTTTAATTTTGTCCATTTTATTAATGGTAGGGGCAGTAGTTTTCGTATACTTTGAGTTTTATATTTTGGATTATACCAGCGAATATTTTGGAAAAGTTTTTGAATATGACACCAATGAGGGTGATATTTTACTCGTTAAAATAGCGCGGATCGTGTTCTTCTTGTTTTTGACCTATCTGACCACGGCAATCTTGTATTACTTTGGAACGGCGGAAGGCAAAAAAGCCCGATTTTTCTCCCCAGGTGCCACCATGACTACCTTGTTGTTTGTAGTCACTTCCTACTTGTTTGGGATTTATGTGGAAAAATTTGCTAGATATAACGAATTATATGGCGCTTTGGGAGGTTTATTAATATTAATGGTGTTCATTTGGCTGAACAGTAATATTCTGCTATTGGGGTTTGAACTCAATGCCACCTTACATTCCATGAAAAAAAGAGTGCTAAAAAAAAGAAATGACGTGTAGTATGATGAAAAGAAAAATGTGTTTTGCCCTTATCTGTTTATGCTTGACAGCACCCTTGTTTGGGCAATCCGTGTTGGGAAAGTGGAAAACTATCGATGATCGAACGGGGAAGCCCAAGGCGCTACTGAACTTGTATTTAGAAGATGGCAAGCTTTACGGAAAAGTGATAAAAATTCTAGAAGAAGGTAAACAAAACGCTATTTGTGTAAAATGTAAGGGCGATTTAAAGGATAAGCCGGTTATGGGAATGACCATTATTGACGGCTTTAAACAAGATAAGGATGGATATTATAAGGGGAAACGTTTGTTCGACCCGGAGCAGGCCATGACCTTTAGGGGAAAAATATGGATAGACCCAGATAATGGGAACCAGTTAAAAGTACGTGGATATCTGGCCTTTTTATACCGCACGCAAACCTGGCTCCGTGCGGAGTAGACTACTAGGTGCAAGGCCAAGAAGTAGTGGTAAGAAACAAGATTTTAATTTTAAGGCAGGGCTTGGGGTAGTATACCCTTTGACCGTGTCAATAAAAAATAGATGGATTACTTTGTAGATGTTGTTTTACCTATTCCTTTACAACGTCTTTTCACCTATCGTATAAACCAAGCAGAAGCGATATTTGTGAAGACCGGGATGCGCATTGCCGTTCCTTTTGGAAAATCCAAGATATATACCGCCATTGCCGTAACAACGCATCAAAACCCTCCACAGGCCTATGAAGCAAAGGATATCCATCAAATATTGGATGAGGTGCCCATGGTCAATGAAACCCAACTAAAGCACTGGCAATGGTTGTCCAATTATTACATGTGTACTTTAGGGGAAGTGGTGCGTAGTGCCTTACCAAGTGCTTTGTTGTTGGAAAGTGAAACCCTTATTGAACCAATTACGGGAGTAGCTTATGATGAAAGCCAATTGTCCGATAACGAATTCTTGGTACTGGAAGCCCTTCGGCATCAAAGCAGCTTAAAGATCCAGGATGTAATCGATATTTTGGATCGTAAAAGCGTATTGCCCATAGTCCAGGCTTTGGTAGCCAAGCAGTTGATAAAGTTGAAGGAAACCCTGTATGATAAGTACAAACCTAAGATGGTAAAGTACTTGAAACTTTCAGAAACCTATAGATCCGAAGAGGCATTGGAAAAGCTATTGCAAAACTTATCCAGGGCAAAAAAACAGAGTGAAGCGGTCCTTTCGTTCTTCCAGATCCAATCCATGCAAAAAGGACCTATAGCACTAAAAAAAGTATTGGACTCAAGTAAGGTGTCCCGCCCTACTATAAACGCTTTGGTAGCTAAAGGGGTGTTTGAACTTTATGAGGAGCAAACGGACCGTGTCATACATGATACGCGGATCAAACGCGCCGGGGACATCCAATTGAACGGGGAACAGACTCTGGCTTTTGAGAACATACAGCAATGCTTTCGGGAAGATAAGGTATGTCTTTTGCATGGTGTTACGTCATCCGGAAAAACGGAAGTGTACATTAAGTTAATAGCAGAGGCATTAAAGACGGGGGGACAAACCTTATACCTTCTTCCAGAAATTGCGCTGACCTCGCAGTTGATTCATCGACTAAGGACTTATTTTGGAAATCAAGTTGCGGTATATCATTCCAAATATAGCATTCATGAACGGGTAGAGGTATGGCAAAATACCTTGGAGAACAATGAACGCGCCAAAGTGATCATTGGGGCACGGTCCGCGTTGTTCCTTCCGTTTTCTAACTTGAACTTAATTGTTGTGGACGAAGAGCATGAGGGTTCATTTAAGCAATTTGATCCAGCCCCTAGGTACCATGCAAGGGATGCAGCCATTGTTTTGGCAAGGTTGCATAAGGCACCTTGCCTTTTAGGTTCTGCCACACCCAGCATAGAGAGTTACAAGAACGCCAGGACCGGAAAGTATGGATTGGCAACCATTACCAGACGTTATAACGATGTGCTGATGCCTGAAATGGAATTGGTGGATATCAAAGAAGCCACCCGAAAGAAAAAAATGAAAGGACATTTCTCTGAACGTTTGTTAGAAGAGATGATGCTTCAATTGGAAGAAGGACAGCAGATCATCCTATTCCAAAACCGAAGGGGATTTGCACCCATTGTAGAATGTACCAGCTGTGGTCATGCCAACCAATGTCCCAATTGTGATGTAAGCCTTACCTATCACCAGCATCGCCACCAATTGCGCTGTCATTACTGCGGCTATCATACCGCGGTGCTTAAAACGTGCGGGGCGTGTGGTAATGCCACTTTGGACACCAAAGGTTTTGGTACGGAACAATTGCAGGAAGAATTACTAAAATTGTTCCCAAACGAAAAAGTGGGAAGAATGGATTTGGATACCACCCGTGGTAAGTATGCCTACGAAAAAATAATTACCGCTTTTGAGCAAAATGAAATTTCCATTTTGGTAGGTACACAAATGGTCACCAAGGGATTGGATTTTAGAAATGTGGGATTGGTGGGGATTATGAATGCCGACTCCCTGCTCAACTTTCCGGATTATCGAGCCTTGGAACGCAGCTATCAATTGATGGTACAGGTTTCAGGTAGGGCAGGACGCACCCAAAATAGGGGAAAGGTTTTGATACAAACGTATAATCCCTACCATCCGCTATTGCATCAGGTAACTACCTATAACTACCACCAAATGTTTGCGGAGCAGTTGTACGAGCGCGAACAATTTAAATATCCACCGCATATACGCATTATTAAGATTACCCTTAAGGATAGGGATTACAACAAATTGAACGAAGCGTCCGATTGGCTTGCCTCTTCCCTTAGAAATGTTCTTAAATCCCCAGTTTTGGGACCGGAATTTCCCGTAATCTCCAGGATACGTAACCACTATTTAAAACATATTTTAATAAAGGTACCCCGCGGAAAGCATTTTGGAAAAACAAAAAATGGCATTAAAAGGTTGGAACAATCCTTTAATGCCATTTCAAAGTATAAAAGCATTCGGTTGATCTACAACGTAGACCATATATAACTAGACATTGGCCAAAGCCTCAGCCAGTTCCGTCTTTTTATTTCTACTTAACGGAATCTGTCTTCCGCCTACTTCAACATTTTTACTGTTGAATTTTTCTATTTTTTCCAAGTTGACGATGTACGATTTATGTATTCTTAAGAATTTTTCCGCGGGCAACTGCTTTTCAAAAGATTTCATCGTAGAAAGGATAACGATATTCGCCACATCCGTAACCAATTTGATATAATCACCAAGGGCTTCGATCCATTTGATATCATTAAGGATAACCTTACGTTTTTTAAGGTTGCTTTTCACAAAGATATGCTCTTCATCCTCATCCACCCTGTTTATTTGCTCGTACTTGGCAACCGCTCTTTTTACGGAAGCCTCAAAACGTGCAAGGGTAATAGGTTTGTGCAAATAATCGGTTACATCGTAATCAAAGGCTTTTAAGGCATAGTCCGGTTTACCTGTGATCAGAATGACCTGTGGTGGGTTATCTAAGGCCTCTAAAAGATCAAAACCACTAATAATGGGCATTTCAACGTCTAAGAAAATGACGTCAACATCGTGGTTCTGTAATCCGTTTTTTGCTTCAATAGCATTACTGTACTCCGCTACCAAAGCAAGGTGCGGATGATTGTTGACTAATTTAGCTACCGCCATGCGCTGCATGGAGGAATCGTCTACAATTATACTTTTAAGTTTCATAAATAGGGGTGATTTGTGGGGTTAAATCATCGGCAAATTACATAAAAAACACGGTGAGATGCAACAAAAGATGTAAACATGGTGTATTTTGTTGTGTAATTAGTAATAGGCATGATGTAGGGTCGCATTAGTTTTTTAATGTTGATAACTTCTCAACCTTAGAACGAACATTTTCTAATTTTCTTGTGAAAGGAATTAAATATGTTTACTTTTGCGCTCCTTAAAATAGATGTATTTATGAACCATTACGAAACTGTTTTCATTTTGAATCCCGTTCTATCTGATGAACAGATAGAGGAAACAGTTAAGAAATTTGAAAATTTCTTAATTAAACATGGTGCCAAAATGGTAGCCAAAGAAAATTGGGGGCTAAAAAAATTAGCATACCCCATACAGAACAAGAAAAGTGGTTTTTACCACTTGTTCGAATTTGCCGCTCCGGGTGAGGCTATAGGCCCATACGAGCTGGAATTCAGAAGAGATGAACGCATTATGCGCTTTTTAACCGTTAAACTGGACAAGCACGCAGTAGCTTGGGCAGAGAGAAGAAGAACTAAATTAAAGACTAAAGCATAGTTATGTCATCAATAGAACAACAGGCAAAATCGAAAAAAGATGGGGAAATCAGGTATTTGACCCCATTGAACATAGAGACCAATAAACAAAAGAAATATTGTCGTTTTAAAAAATCCGGTATCAAGTATATCGATTATAAAGACCCGGACTTCTTAATGAAATTGGTTAATGAACAAGGCAAATTGTTGCCCAGAAGACTTACTGGAACTTCTTTAAAGTACCAAAGGAAAGTTGCCCAGGCCGTAAAAAGAGCTCGTCATTTGGCATTGATGCCATACGTAGGTGATATGTTGAAATAATAAAGACGGAAGACATGGAATTGATTTTAAAAGAAGACGTACAAGATTTAGGCTTTAAGGACGATTTGGTAACCGTTAAGAACGGCTACGGTAGAAATTACTTAATACCACAAGGATTGGCAGCTTTGGCTACCCCTTCCGCTAAAAAGGTACTTGCAGAGAACCTAAAGCAGCGTGCGCACAAGGAGAAGAAGGTAATCGATGAAGCCAATACTATTGCAGAAGCTTTAAAGAGTTTAGAAATTAAGATACCTGCCAAAGTAGGTGCCGGTGACAAATTGTTTGGTTCTGTTACCAATATAGATTTGGCAACATCATTGGAGAAAGCAGGTCAAAGTATCGACCGCAAATTTATTAATATCCAAGGAGGTTCCGTTAAAAGAACCGGTCCTTACAATGCTAAGATTCGCCTTCATAGAGAGGTTATCGTTGACTTTCCTTTTGAGGTGGTCGCGGAGGCCAAATAAATGGTGAACCCTTAGTTGATAACTTGTGAAGAGCTGCCTGTAGGCAGCTCTTTTTTTTATGCTATTTTTGCAAAATAAAGAACCCAATTTAACACACTATTATGAAAAAAACCATGCTTTTGGGATTGTTGTTTTTGCTCACTGCGACCACAACTTTTTCCCAAGTGACGACTTCCAATATTAGGGGGACGGTAGTAGACGATCAAGGAGAACCTTTATTAGGGGCCAATGTACTAGCACTCCATACCCCAACGGGGACACGATATGGGGCGATAACCAATGACAAGGGCCGATTTAATTTATTGAACTTAAGGGTTGGGGGACCTTATGAAGTAACGATCTCTTATGTGGGCTTTCAAGAACAGAAAGATACCGGACTTTATCTTTCATTAGGCAATACCGTAACCTTGGACGTACAATTGCAGTCCAGTAGCCAACAATTGGAAGAAGTGGTGGTTGTTTCGGATCGCTCTGGGACTTTCAATGATGACCGTACCGGTTCCGAAACCAATATTGGGGAGCGCGAGCTTCGTAGGCTGCCGACCATATCACGCTCCCAAGCAGATTTCACTCGTTTGGAACCTACCGCATCAAGCGATGGTATTTCCTTTGGGGGTCGAAACAACCAATTCAATAACTTTTCTTTGGATGGTTCCATTTTTAACAACCCATTCGGATTGGATGCCCCAACACCGGGCGGACAATCCAACGCCCAGCCTATTTCCTTGGATGCCATTGACCAAGTACAGGTTTCTTTGGCCCCGTATGATGTTAGGCAAGCTGGTTTTACCGGTGCTGCCGTAAATGCGGTTACCAAAAGTGGTACCAATGACTATAAAGGGACGGTATACGGTTTCTTTCGTAACCAAGATCTTACTGGGGGCAAAGTATCCGGGGAGGATATCTTTGTGCCAGAGTTGACCCAAACGCAATATGGTATTAGTATTGGGGGACCTATTGTAAAGGACAAGCTCTTTTTCTTTGCCAATTTTGAGGTAGACGATAGAGAGGATTTAGGATCTAATTTCTTCGCAGATAGGGGACAAGGTGGCAATAATGTCTCCCGTGTCTCTGCATCGGACTTGCAACTGGTTTCTGATGCATTATCTGGGTTGGGGTATGAAACCGGACCGTTTGAAGGTTTTCTTTTAGGATCGGAATCCACAAAGGGGATTATTAAGTTGGACTGGAACATTAACGAAAACAATCGTTTGGCGTTGATTTATAACTTCTTGGATGCCAGTAGGGACCTTACTGCAAACCCACTGGCTATTGGAAGAAGGGGACCTGACTTCACCACCTTACAGTTTGCCAATAGTGGGTATCGTATCAATAATGAAATCAATTCTTGGTTGGCGGAACTAAACTCAACTTTGGGAGAAGGAACAGCAGTCAATAAATTACAGATTGGCTATACCCGTTTTAATGACTTTAGAGATCCTTTTTCTAGTCCTGCACCTCCAATCAATATCCAGCAGGATGGGGTAAGGGCCATTGTGGCCGGACACGAACCGTTTTCCATTAACAACCAATTGGAGCAACAGGTATTCCAGATTACCAATAACATCAGTTTCTTTACCGGGAACCATACGGTGACCGCCGGTTTCTCTTTTGAACGATTTGATTTTTTCAATTCCTTTAATTTAGGGACCTACACGTTCTTCAATGAAAACGGTGGGGTAGGAACATTTGCTCCAGATTTTCCAAGTGTACAAGCATTTTTGGATGCCGTTGATAACGGTTTGATAGGTGATGCGATCAACAATGCGGAATCTATATTTAATGCCAACAACGCATTACCTATTGGAGCACCGGGCGGATGGTCCTTAGCCGAAACCGAGGTTGGCCAATTGGCTTTCTATGTGCAGGACGAATGGGATATTGCGGATAATTTTAAATTGACCTATGGTTTACGAGCAGATAGGCCATTGTATTTCAATACCTTGGATCGCATCAATGAGAATATTGCACGTGCACCGGCTTTTGTTCCCGGTATTCCTTACTTTGATGAAAACAATAATCCTATATCTTTAGATTCTAGGAATTTACCGGACAATTCCATTCTGTGGTCCCCAAGAATTGGGTTCAATTGGGATGTAAAGAACGACAGAACCTTTCAAGTACGTGGTGGATCAGGAATTTTCTCGGGTCGTTTTCCGTTTGTTTGGGTAGGAAATCAGGTACAGAACGTAAACATATTTTTCTTTACCCCAACCAATCCTAACTTCCAATTCCCACAAGTTTGGCGTTCTAATCTAGGCTTGGACTATAAATTTGATAATGGCATTGTCGCTACTACGGATGTTATTGTCACACGGGATCTGAATGCCGCTACAACCTTTAATTTTGGATTGCGTGAGCCTACCGGTTCTTTGGAAGGACCGGACACAAGACCTATATATCTTGCAGGAGAGAATACAGGAAATAGCGCCTTTGTAATTTCCAATGTAGATGAAGGACGTTCGTTCAACTGGTCGTTCAAGTTGCAGAAGCAATTTGAAAACAATTTTTATGCCTTGGTGGCCTATAACTTTTTGGAAAGCTTTGATGTCAATTCCATGTCTGCAGAGATTTCAAGTGATTTGTTCGATTTGAACCCCATTTCTGGGAACGCCAATCAAGCCCCTTTGGCCAACAGTCTGTTTGGTAACAAACACCGTTTTATAGGACAGTTGAACAAGCAATGGAAATATGGAGAGGGAAAATGGGCGACTTCCATTGGAGCTTTTTTTGAGTATACCTCAGGCAGCCGCTTTTCGTATACTTATTCAGGAGATATCAATAATGATGGTTCCTTTACCAATGACTTGTTGTATGTGCCCACGGCAGCCGAAGTCCAACAATTGGATTTTGCAGCACCACAATTTCCTGGGAATCCTACAATAGAAGAACAGCGTAACGCTTTTGAATCATTCATCCAACAAGATGAATATTTGAGTGCCAGAAGAGGAGGATTTGCGGGAAGAAATGATTTAACTACACCTTGGACCGGTCGATGGGACGTAAAAATCCTTCAAGACCTTAATTTTGGTGGCTTGGGTAAAAATCAAAATACGGTACAATTAAGTTTGGATATTTTAAATTTTGGAAACCTATTGAATTCCAATTGGGGTGTGGTACAGTTGCCAAGATCGACCCAACCTATTGGGGTCAATGTGGTCGTGGATGAAGCCGCGGGGACAAGTACCCCTGTCTTTAGTTTTGATCCCTCACAAACTTCAACCTTTGTAGATAGCTTTGATTTGCCCTCTAGATGGCAAGCACAGGTTGGAATACGTTATATATTTTAAATAGTACCTAATTTCAATGATTAAGGGCCCCGTCATTTCTGACGGGGCTTTTTAATGATAGTACCACCTTTTATATTTTTGCAAAATGAAATATACCAGACTTTCAAAAGAACAGTTCGAAGAGTTGCACCAAGAATTCGCTAATTTCTTGGCAACGCAATCCATTACCGCAGAAGAATGGACCACGTTAAAGAAAGAAAAACCGGAAGTGGCCGAGCAAGAACTGGATGTTTTTAGTGATTTAATTTGGGAAGGGGTATTGGGAAAGGTGACTTATTTGGAAAATGTTTCCGAACGTCAAATGCACCTCTTTGAGTTAAAGGAGAAGGAAATGAAATTGATTTCCGTAAAAGTACTGAATCCAGAAATTGACTTGCGAACCAAAATTGGATTTGATTGGTTCAAACGGAACTTTCAATCTGATTTTGTAGAGTATTTAACAGCCTCCAAGGCCTATACCGAAGACAAGAATTCAGACAAATTTGAACTGATAAAACAAGGGGCCGTGATTACCAAAGGGCAATTGTACCAATGGTTTGATGATATCATTTCCTAGCCCAGACGGGTATAATTTTTCAGTAACAGTTTAAACAAACCCTTTTTGGAGGGCAGTTTGGGTAGGCCTATATTTGCACGACAATTCATACTATGGCACAAAAACCATCTATTCCTAAGGGAACACGGGACTTTTCACCTGCAGAAGTCGCTAAACGTAATTTTATTATCAGTACGATAAAGGAACAGTTTGAACTTTTTGGTTTTCAGCCTATTGAAACCCCGAGCTTTGAGAATTCTGAAACCCTATTGGGTAAGTATGGGGATGAAGGCGATCGCCTTATCTTTAAAATATTGAATTCTGGGGACTTTATTTCAAAGGTGGACGATGTCACCTACAGCTCCAAGAAGTCAAGTTCCATAGCCCCAAAAATTACGGAAAAAGCTTTGCGCTACGATCTTACGGTGCCGTTTGCCAGATATGTGGTCATGCATCAAAATGAAATTGATTTCCCCTTTAAACGCTATCAAATACAGCCTGTTTGGCGAGCGGATAGACCCCAAAAAGGTAGGTTTAGGGAGTTTTACCAATGCGATGCGGATATTGTTGGGGCCAATAGTTTGTTGCAAGAAGTGGAGTTGGTGCAATTGTATGATGCGGTGTTCACTAATCTGGGCCTTGTGGGCACGGTGATAAAGATGAACAATAGAAAGGTCCTATCTGGCCTTGCAGAGGTCATTGGTGCCAAACACCTATTGGTAGATTTTACCGTGGCATTGGATAAGTTGGACAAAATAGGGGAGGACAAGGTAAAGCAAGAAATGTTGTCCAAAGGGATTTCTGAAAATGCCATTGCCATAGCGGCCCCTTTATTTGCCATGAAAGGTAGCGCTACCAACCAGTTAAAACAATTGGAAACCTTACTGCAAGATTCCCAAGTAGGTATGGCCGGGATAAACGAGCTTAAAGAAATATTGATTACCGTTGGGGAACTGGGCCTTAAAACGGCAACATTGCAATTGGACGTTACCTTGGCCAGGGGACTCAACTACTATACAGGGGCTATTTTTGAGGTTGCCGCTCCCAGTAGCATAAAAATGGGTTCCATTGGTGGTGGCGGTAGGTATGACGACCTTACCGGTATTTTTGGCCTTAAGGATGTTAGTGGTGTTGGTATCTCATTTGGACTGGACCGAATTTATCTTGTTTTGGAAGAGTTGCACCTTTTTCCAAAAACAGTAGACCAATCCCTTCAGGTTTTATGCTTGAATTTTGGCGAAAAAGAGGCCCTTGCGGCCTTAAAATTGATTTCCAAATTACGGGGACATGGCATTAAGGCCAATTTGTACCCCGCTGCGGCAAAGGTTCAAAAGCAATTTAAATATGCCGATAAACGTAATGTTCCTTTTGTGGTAATCATTGGAGCGGAAGAATTGTCCCGAAACGAATTCATACTTAAAGACATGGTTTCCGGGGAACAAAAAAGTTGTTCTTTGGATGATGAACCTTCCTCATTTCTAAACGAGTTCAATGGAAACGCTTAAATTCGCGATTCGATTTCCAAAATGATGCGTTGATACCGTTGTTCCGTATTGGGCACTAAACCTGTATGTTCCGTTGCCACCCATTCCTTAAATTCATCTAAGGCAATCCAACGTAACGCTTCTACTTCGCTATCTTGCTTTTTTAGTATTGTTTTTTCGTTCAACAAGCACAGAAAAGTATGGTTAAACTCCCGATCGAATAAGGTTTTGGAATGGCGTTTTTCCGATTTAAAAACAGCAATTTTTTCAAGTTGGTCCGCCGTGATTTGCACCCCAATTTCTTCTTCCACTTCCCGTATTGCACCATTGGTAATAGACTCCCCCGCGCCTACATGGCCGGCCACGGAGATATCCCATTTTAGGGGAAAGGTTTCTTTGTACCTTCCTCGTTGCTGTAAGAGGATGTTTCTTTTTTTGCTATAACACCAAATATGTACCGTTGGGTGGAACCACCCTTTGGCATGGGCTTCGGACTTCAATGCGGTTTTTCCGGTAGAATGCCCTTGTTCATCAAGAATGTCAACAAGTTCATCCATTGTCCTAGCTTAAGAAATCCTTAAATATTTAGTCGAAATAACTAAAAGTCTCCCCAGATTTTATGGTCAACAATGTTTCGTAGATAAGGCGAATTACATTTTCAACATCATCCTTATGCACCGTTTCTACCGTGGTATGCATATAACGCAACGGTAAAGAGATCAGAGCTGAGGCTACCCCACCATTGCTGTAGGCAAATGCATCCGTATCCGTTCCCGTATACCTAGAATTTGCGGCACGTTGAAAAGGAATATTGTTTGTTTCTGCCGCTTCAATAATGCGATCGCGCAACTTTTGTTGCACCGCCGGAGCATAGGCAATAACCGGACCTTTACCCATGGCACAGTCACCTTGCACCTTCTTCTCGATCATGGGCGTAGTCGTATCATGCGTAACATCGGTAACTATAGCCACATTGGGCTTAATGCGTTGTGTGATCATTTCTGCCCCGCGCAAGCCTATTTCTTCTTGTACGGAATTGGTGATGTAGAGCCCAAAAGGAAGTTCCTTTTTGTTTTCATGTAGCAAACGCGCCACTTCTGCGATCATAAAACCACCGGCCCTGTTATCCAACGCGCGGCATACGAATTTATCCTTGTTCAATACATGGAACTCATCGGGATAGGTGATGACACATCCTACATGGACCCCCATTTTTTCCACTTCCTCCTTATCCTTTGCCCCTATATCTATAAAAATATTATCCAATTTTGGAGCCTCTTCCTTACCGCTTTTACGTGTATGGATGGCCGGCCAGCCAAAAACACCTTTGACCATACCGTTTTTGGTATGGATATTTACCCATTTGGAGGGCGCTATCTGGTGGTCACTACCACCATTTCGTATAACGTATAACAAGCCGTTATCCGTAATATAATTCACATACCAAGAAATCTCATCGGAATGTCCTTCGATCACCACCTTGTATTCAGCCTCAGGGTTTATGATCGCAACCGCCGTTCCGTAGGTATCCGTTATAAATTCATCTACGTAGGGTTTTAGGTATTCCATCCATATTTTTTGACCTTCCCATTCATACCCGGTAGGGGATGCGTTGTTCAGGTACTTTTCAAAAAATGCTAAGGATTTATCCGTGATGATTTTAGCGTCTGCCATAGGTATGTTTTAGTGTGCAAACTTACTAATATTCACTTTTATTTAATAATATAACGCTTGCTTTATCGTTACTTTTGGACCTATATTTTGTATTGCAACCATGCTTAGGAGAGCCTTGATCTTACTTACGTTATTCCAACTTACCTTCGGTTTTTCTCAAGAAGAAGAACCTTTGGATTCCATAAGTGATTACTATGTAAGGTTTGAAGGGGATTCTACCTTGTTGAGTTCCATACCGCTAGAGGAAGTCTATATTTTTGGAAAGTTGGAATTTGCGGATAAAAAGGAGAAACTTCGGTATTACATTTTAAGGCGAAAAACGCATAAAGTATATCCTTATGCCAAGTTGGCTGCGGAACGTTTGGTAGAACTAAACGACAGTATTACCAAAATTAAGAAAAAAAGGCACCAAAAAAAGTATACCAAAAAAGTACAGAAGTATATAGAAGGGGAATTTTCTGATGAACTTAAAAAATTGACCCGTACGGAAGGGCAGATTTTAGTGAAACTTATCCACAGACAAACCGGTAGTACTGCTTTTGCTTTGGTCAAGGAATTGCGCAGTGGCTGGCGGGCATTTTGGTACAATACTACTGCCAAGGCCTTTAAAATCAGCTTAAAAGAAGAATTTATCCCTACGGAAGTCCATGAAGATTATCTTATTGAGGACATTTTGCAACGTGCTTTTGCGGCAAACAGGCTTCAACGTCAAAAATCCGTACTTGACTATGACTATGCCTCATTAAGCAATAAATGGAAGCAGGAAAAACAAACCAAACCTTAGTTATTTTTTCTTTCCAAAAACGGCATCTACTACAATTTTTACGGAACGAAACCCCAAGTAAATGGCAAGGCATGCCAATATAAGACCAAAAATAAGCACGGGTATAAATAGGGGTTTGTCCGTATTTTTAAATGCCTGATACAGTATTACTGGCGCAGAAAACATGGCGAGTGCCGTATATCCGAAGGATTTTAATCCTTTTACCAACATAGTTTTATCCGTTCCCATAGGTATCAAAAGTAGGGAGAATCCCCTATATTTAGAAAAACCTTGATATGGAATTGTTGGTACTTTTAATTGCGATACTGTTTATCATTGTTGCAACGGTCCGTTTTAAGATGCACCCTGTACTATCCCTTACGATTGCCGCGCTGTTCTCTGGGATAGGTTTGGGTCTGCAACCCGATGCTGTCATCACTACCCTTACGGAAGGTTTTGGCAAAACCTTATCCAGTATTGGATTGGTCATTGCTTTTGGTGCGATCATAGGGGTGCTTTTGGAGAAAACGGGTGCCACACAAGTTTTGGCGACAAGCATAATCAATTGTATTGGATTGCGTAAGTCCCCCATGGCCTTAAATCTGGCAGGATTTGTGGTTTCCATTCCCGTTTATTGTGATTCCGGCTATGTAATCTTATCGTCCTTAAATAAATCCTTGAGCTTAAAAACAGGTATTCCCAAACTGGTCTTTGCCATAGCCTTGGCTACCGGCCTGTATGCCGCACATGTTTTTGTACCACCTACCCCCGGACCTTTAGCGGCCGCCGCAATGGTAGAGGCAGATTTAGGGATGGTGATGTTACTGGGACTGGTGGTTGCCGTCCCCGTTTCCTTAACGGGCTATGTATGGGCAAAATATATAGGAAAGAAATTGGTGTTGCCAGTAGATGCGGTGGCGGAAACCCCCAATACTGATGAAATACCGGATAATACTATAAAACCAAAGGCTATATGGGCGTTTATGCCCCTTATTGCGCCGATCGTACTCATCGGATTAAAATCCATAGCGGACTATCCCACAAAACCCTTTGGGACGGACTGGGTGTTTGAGATCCTTAGTTTTATAGGAAATCCCATAATAGCACTTTTCGTAGGCGTATGTTTTGCGGTCCTTTTGGCCAAGCGTACGAACAACAAGGGAATACGGCCTTGGTTTGAGGAAGCAATGAAACAGGCGGGTAGTATTATTTTGATAACCGGAGCTGGAGGGGGTTTTGGGGCCGTATTGCGTACGGTGGACATTACCACCTTGTTTGATATAGATGCAACTTCCCAAATAGGGGGATTGTTGCTTTGCTTTGCCATAGCCGCTGTTTTAAAAACGGCACAAGGTTCTTCCACGGTCGCTATTATTACCACGGCCGCTATTGTCGCTCCTTTGTTGGTTGCTTTTGGCTTGTTAGGTGCTATTGAAAAGGCCTTGGTCGTTTTGGCCGTTGGTGCCGGGGCAATGACTGTTTCCCATATTAACGATAGTTACTTTTGGGTGGTCTCACAATTTTCTGGGATGGACTTAAAAACCGCCCTAAAAGGACATTCTTTAGCAACCTTGTTTCAAGGTGTGGTGGCAATTCTAATGGTGGTATTGCTGAACCTTATTTTTTAAGATTGCTTAAAAAGTGTCATCATAGCGTATACGCATTTTTCATTGTGACGCCACTTGCGATGCTGAAGTTCACCAAACACATCAAAATTTAAAATTGTACGTTACGGACGGTATAATACCAAAAATGGAGGTGCGGATAGCCTCATTACCACCACTATCTTGATTCTGCCTAAAAGTTATCGAGGCGGCATTCATTCTATTATAGACATTGTAAATACTGAAAACCCACTCTGCTTGAAGATTACGGTTCTTGTTTCGTTTTGGGGTATAGGTGGCGGCTATATCCAGACGATGAAAATTGGGAAGCCTAGCTTCATTACGTAAACCAAAAAATGGGACGACCAATCCTTGGAATTCAAACTGACCTACTGGAAAATTAGTAGGCTGCCCGGTTTGGAAAATAAAATTGGAATTAAAGCTCCAGCGGTCATTTAGCTCATAAGCCCCATATACCGAAACATCATGGGTTTTATCAAATGGGGTATTGTACCACTCCCCAAAATTAATGCCTGTCTCCAAATCCGTTCGGCCTGGGGTGCGTTGTTCAGATTTGGATAGGGTATAGGCCAACCAACCTTGAAACCTGCCCTTGTTTTTACGTAACAGTAGCTCTAGACCGTATGCCCGTGCTTCACCGTTCAGGATTACCCGTTCTATGGCGTTATTTGCAATTAAGTTGGCCCCGTCTATGTAGTCTATTCTATTTTGTATGGTTTTGTAAAAGCTTTCTGCCTCCAGGGAATAGGTTCCCTGCTTAAATTCCTTAAAATACCCTAAAGCAAATTGGTCCAATAGCTGCGGTTCAATAAACGGTCCGCTTGGTGCCCAAACATCCAAAGGGGTAGGGGAGTTGGTGTTTGACAATAGGTGTAAATATTGGGCGAGTCTAGTATAGCTACCTTTAATGGAGTTTTTATCATTTAGGGTATAGGCGAAAGCTATTCTAGGTTCCAAATTGGTAAACGTAGCCAAGTTGGTGCCTCTTCCCGGATTTATGGTATTAATTGGAGTAGCCTCGCTATATACAAGCGTAGATGCGTCAAAACGGACAGGCTCATCATTCTCATAAACAAATAACTCATCTTGTCCCAGTCTATTGAATACACTAAAACGCAAACCATAATTAAGGCTTAAGTCCTTAGTGATTTTTTGTTCAACATCGATATAGGCAGCAGCCTCATTTGCAAATTTCTTGGTCAACTGATTTTCAATTATTCCAGAATCTTCTCGGTTGGGACGTATTTTTCCGGGGTTGAATATGTAATAAATATTATTTAGGCCATAGTTGATTTGTAGTTTATTGTTGATATAGTGTTTTAAATCGTATTTCAGGTTGAAGTTTTGAATTCCGGAATCCCATTCGAACCCAACAAAATCGAGTTCCAAGCCATAAAAGTAGTCCGAATAGATGACAGAAAGATTTGAAAATAGTTTGTCCGAAAATAAATGGTTCCACCTAAAATTACCTACTGCATTCCCATATAGATTTACAAAACGATCACCTAAACTAAAAAGATCCCTGCCAAAATAGCCCGAAAGATAGATACTGTTGTTTTCGTTGATACGATGACTGATTTTAGTATTGAGATCGTAAAAATAAACGCTGTTGTCAATATTGAACAAAGGAAGAAAAAGATGGGCATATGAGGCCCTACCACCGGCCAAGAAGGAAGTTTTATCCTTAATTATGGGGCCTTCTACCAACAATCTACTGGCAACGGCACCTATACCTCCGGTAAGCTTTGTTTTTTTGCTGTTTCCTTCCTTTTGAAAAATTTCCAAAACAGAAGAAAGCCTCCCTCCATAACGTGCTGGTATACCTCCTTTAAAAAGCTTGATATCCTTTATGGCATCTGGATTGAAAACCGAAAAAAAGCCAAATAAATGGGAGGAATTAAAAATAATGGCTTCATCCAGCAAAATTAAATTTTGATCGGCAGCGCCACCCCTCACATTAAAACCGGAAGAAGCTTCGCCGGCATTGGTGACCCCAGGGAGTAATAGTAAAGATTTAATAACATCCGCTTCGCCCAAAACTACGGGTATCTGTTTTATCGTATTTGCCTTGAGTCCATTAACACTCATCTGGGGGTTTCTGATGTTAATACGCTCTACGTCTTTTTCAACAACAACTTCAGCTAGCTGTTCCGCTTCTTCTGTCATTTGAAAGTTGATCTTGTGATCTTGGTTCAAATTGATGTTTTGCCGGATATCCTTGAACCCTAAATAACTTATTACAAAATCATATTCCCCTTGCGGTAGGGTAATGGAGTAGAAACCGTATTCATTGGTTGTGGTTCCCGAACTTAATTGTGGAATGGTCACCGAAACCCCAATGAGGGTTTCATTACTGGAAGCTTCCATAATGGTACCGCTTAGTGTAAAATTTTCTTGTGCCGTGCCTGTGAATACCAGAGAAAGTAGCAGAAAGGTAAGCATCCATTTCTGCCGTACCGGTTTCTTAAATACCTTTTTATTTTCTTTGGATTTGGTTTGGCTGCAGCATTTTGGATGATACATCATTTATTCCACGGTTAAGAAAGCAACATCAAATTCGCTAATGGAAAAATAGCCGAAAGCAAAATTTGCTGGGTTTGTTCTATTGACAATATTTCCACGTACGTTGGAATTGGGAACAGAGAAAAGGCCATTTGCGTTGTTCCCGGATTGCATTAGCGTCTGATCTACAAAACTTGCAAATTCCGCATCTATCCCTAACAAGGTAATGCTTAACAAATCGCCCGGTTCCACGTCCTCGTAAAAAAAAGAAAAAGTCAATCCACTATCTTGATAGAATTCGTCATCGGTAACCAGGAAGTTGTCAAAACCAAAAGAAAAAAGATAGGAGTTTCGCTCGTTTGGAACATCAGCAAAGGTTATCACTACTTCGGTTTCAGAATCTTCGTCAAAAAGAAAATCATCACCTTGTATTACATTTTCAATAGTTCCAGCTTTGACTAACCGCTCAGTAGCCGTATATACCTCATTGTTATAGGTTACCTGTAACGTATAGTCCGTATTAAATGCCAGTGCGGGAAGTCCATCCCTAAAAACACCGGGTTCATTTTCAATTAATGGAAAAACCGTACCATCACGTTCATCTATCAATGCTACAATAGCATTTGTCGCCGGGGTTATCTGGGCGTTTAAAAAGGGTGCGGTAAGCGTTAAGGTCACTTGACCAAGACTGATATCTTCTTCCGATCCAGCGTTGAAGCCCAATATGGCATCTATGACCAATCTGGGTTCTGCAGCGGGCAATTCTGGGTCAATGACTTCTTCACATGAAAGTACTAGTAAAAAACAGCCAATTAGTAAAAGATATCGTTTTTCCAATGTGCAATCGCTTAAAAGAAAAATCAGTTTAAATAAACCTAACCAACTTGTTACTTACAATTATGTAATCATGACCCTATACTATCTAAAATAGTATTAAAGGTAGTACTGGGACGCATAGCCTCTTCGGCCATTTTAAGGTCTGGCAGGTAATAACCGCCTATATCAATGGATTTTCCTTGGGCATCTATCAGTTCCTTAACAATGTCTTGCTCCTTCTCCGTAAATGCTTGTGCTATGGGAGTAAAATGCTCCTTTAGGTTCGTATTCTTATCTTGGGCGGCTAAAGCCTGGGCCCAATACATGGCTAAATAAAAATGACTCCCCCTAGTATCCAACTCGTTTACTTTTCTAGATGGGGATTTATCGTTAATAAGGAACTTTTCTGTTGCCAAATCCAAAGCTTCGGCCAATACGGCGGCTTTTTCATTGTTATTTTTGGTTCCAAAATGTTCTAAAGAAACGCCTAGGGCCAAAAATTCGCCCAAAGAATCCCAGCGTAAATGGCCTTCTTCCAAAAATTGCTCTACATGTTTGGGGGCGGAACCTCCGGCACCTGTTTCAAACAATCCACCACCCTGCATTAAAGGGACAATGGACAGCATTTTTGCACTGGTCCCTACCTCAAGAATTGGGAAGAGGTCCGTTAAATAATCGCGTAAAACATTACCGGAAACCGAGATGGTATCTTTACCGTCTTTTATTCTTGCAAGGGTAAATTCCGTTGCCTGGATGGGAGCTAAAATTTGGATATCCAATCCATCGGTCTGATGGTCTTTTAGATATTTCTGCACTTTTTTGATGAGTTCTGCATCGTGCGCCCTTTCTTGGTCCAACCAAAAAACAGCCGGTGTCTGGGTCGCTTTAGCCCTACTTACGGCTAATTTTACCCAATCTTGGATGGGAGCATCTTTTACTTGACACATACGCCAAATATCACCCTGTTCTACCTCATGGGAGATAAGTACAGCTCCCGTAATACCGTCTATCACGGATACCGTCCCATTTGAAGGTATCTCAAAGGTTTTGTCATGGGAACCATATTCCTCTGCTTTTTGGGCCATTAAGCCAACATTGGGAACGGTACCCATGGTCGTTGGATCAAATGCCCCGTGTTTTTTACAAAAATCTATGGTAGCCTTGTATATCCCTGCATAGCTACTGTCCGGAATAAGGGCTTTTGTATCTTGTAACTCTCCTTTGTTATCCCACATTTTTCCGGAGTTGCGGATCATTGCTGGCATGGAGGCATCAATAATAACGTCGCTAGGTACATGCAAGTTGGTAATCCCTTTGTCAGAATTTACCATGGCCAATGATGGCCCCGCTGAGATAGTCGCATCAATGGCACCCAGAATTTCTTCTTTTTCTTCCGTGGCAAGTTCGTCCAGTTTATCCAGAAGGCTTTCCAATCCGTTGTTCGGGTTTACACCGATCTTATCCAAGTGCGCGCTATACTTCTCAAAAACCTCTTTAAAATAAACCTCCATGACGTGACCAAAAATGATAGGGTCGGAGACTTTCATCATGGTGGCCTTTAGGTGCAGGGACAAAAGCAAACCTTGTTCTTTGGCCATCGCTATTTCTTTTTCCAAAAAGGCGACCAATGCTTTTTTGCTCAGTACGGTAGCGTCAATAATTTCGCCAGCTTGTAATGCTAAACCAGATTTAAGCACCTTTTCCCCGTCTTTGCTTTTGAGTACGATTTTAACTTCGGTAGCTTTATCCGTAGTAATGGATTTTTCGTTGTTCCTAAAATCCCCGGATGACATGCTGGACACGTGGGTTTTAGAACTTGAAGACCAAGCCCCCATTTTATGTGGATTTTTCTTGGCGTAATTTTTAACCGCTTTTGGTGCCCTTCTGTCTGAGTTACCTTCCCTAAGTACTGGGTTTACGGCACTTCCTTTAATTTTGTCATATCTGGCTTTAATATTCCGTTGTTCACCGGTCGTCGGCTCGGAAGGATAGTTGGGTAAAGCATACCCTTTAGCCTGTAATTCTTCTATAGCTTCCGATAATTGTGGAATGGAAGCACTTATATTGGGTAACTTAATGATATTGGCTTCAGGGGTTTTTGCAAGGTTCCCCAATTCTTCCAAATCATTGGAAATTCTTTGGTCATCTGTTAAGAATTCTGGGAAAGCAGCTATAATTCGTCCTGCCAAGGAAATGTCCTTGGTCTCTATGGTAATATCCGCTGTTTGTGTAAATGCCTTTACGATGGGTAAGAAAGATTGTGTTGCAAGGGCAGGAGCTTCGTCCGTCTTGGTGTAGCGTATTTTTGCCATAGAAGAATAAGATTTGTTTTTAGCGGTTGCAAATATACAATTTTCAACGCTGTTAAAATCTTAAAATATGCCGAAAACCTGCGGGTAATTACTAGAAAAACAAAAGCCATATCATAGTACAAGTACGTTGATATGGCTTTTTAGAAACACTATATGCATTTTAAGTTAGGTGTTGCCACCTTACTTTGGCCTTGGGCCACGTGCATATGCCAGCATTTCAACGTTTAAGTAAATTTGGATATTTAATTATTCAATCAAACCCTCCAAAAATTCCTGTTTCCATTGTTTCTTTTCAATTTGTCAGCATAAAAAATTGCTCTTTCATGCGCACACAAGTTGCATTGTAACTAGATAATGTTGCCATTATAATTACTTAATTATTTATGATTAGTAGTGTCACCAAAATAAATAATACAAACAATGGTTTTAAAGAACGTAAACTTTAAAAGAAGCTATGGTCCATTGCTTTTCCATTTCTTCTGATATAAAACTAAGAAAATATATGAGGAAACAACATAAACTAGTAGATTAATAATCAACAAGTTATAAACCTGCGTTATTAACATTTGTTCATAAAAAAAGCATCCATAAGAGAATGGACGCTTTGCAAATATCGTATCAACTGGTTTTAAGACCGTACTTCTTTAATTCTAGCCTTTTTGCCGGTTAACTCTCTAAAGTAGAATATTCTTGCTCTTCTTACTTTACCTTTTTTATTGATTTCTATTTTTTGCAAGGCTGGCATGTTCACCGGAAATATCCGCTCTACCCCAACGGTACCGGACATCTTTCTTATCGTAAAGGTTTCCGTAGCTCCAGAACCTCTTCTTTGAATGACCACACCCTTAAAAAACTGTGTTCTTGTTTTTTCACCTTCCTTAATTTCGTAGTACACGGTCACCGTGTCACCAGCTGAAAATTTTGGAAATTCTTTCTTTGCTACAAATTCGTTCTCAACAAATTTTATTAAAGATTCCATTCTTATATTTTTATGGATTTCTTAAAACCAACATTCACGAATCTCGTCAGAGGTTGAATTTAATCGGTTGCAAAATTAATGTTTATTTTAAAATTGGCAATAGGTTTTTCCAAAAAAAGCTATTCCAATAAATCGGGCCTTAGCACTTGTGTTCTTTTTAAAGCTTGTTCTTCCCTCCATTTTTCAATCTCTGGGAAGTTACCGCTGAGCAGTACGCTGGGGACTTCCATACCCTTATATTCTGAAGGCCTGGTATAAACGGGAGGGGCCAATAGATTGTCCTGAAAAGTATCCGTTAGGGCGGAGGTTTCATCATTTAATACGCCTGGCAACAATCTAATGATAGCATCAGAAAGTACTGCGGCGGCAAGTTCCCCTCCAGAGAGCACATAATCACCAATAGATATTTCCTTTGTAATAAAAGTATCCCGTACTCGCTGGTCAACACCTTTATAATGGCCACATAAAATCATAATGTTCCCTTTTAAGGATAGGGTATTTGCCGTGGATTGGTTCAAGGGTACTCCATCTGGGGTCATGTAAATGATTTCGTCATACTCGCGTTGTTTTTGAAGGTTGGTGATACACTTATCTATGGGTTCGATCATAAGTACCATGCCTGCCCCACCACCAAATTGATAATCATCTACTTGATTGTAATTTCCTTTGGAATAATCCCTTAGGTTATGCAAGTGAACGGATACCAGTCCTTTTTCAATGGCCCTCTTTAAAATAGATGCTTCAAACGGACTTTTTAGCAGTTCCGGTAAAACGGTAATAATATCAATGCGCATTGCGTATTCTTTGATTGGCGCAAAAGTAACGGATTATTCAATCTTTTGTATTCGTCCAGAAGTAATGTAGGTACTGACTATCTTTTTTCCAGTTCAGTTTTTCGTACAAATCTTGGGCAGGATTATCTTTTGCGGTTTCCAAGGCAAGTCCTTTATATCCCATATTCTTACAGTGTTCCTTGGCTTTCTCTAACAATTGTCTCCCTATTCCCTGTCCACGTTGCCCTGCATCAACATACAAATCATTTAGAATATAAAAGGACTCCAAGCTTACGGAAGAAAATGTGGTATACAATTGCGTAAAACCTACAGGAACTTGATTTACATATGCTATGAATACAACGGACTCTTCCCGTTCCATTCTATCAGTTAGAAAATTTTGTGCGAGAATTTTATTGGATTCTTGCCCATAGAAGTTTCGATACGCCTCAAAAAGAGGCAGTAAGCCTTTAAGGTGCGATGCATCTGCCTTGACTAATTCAGTCATGGAGTTCACAAGCCTTTTTTGTTCTTGTTGATTTCGTCCTGTAGTTTACGGCTTATCTTTTGCTCTCGTTCCAAAGCACGTCTGCGGTGCTCTTCAAATTCACTCTCTACATCGGCAAGGTTCAATTTCGCTTGTTTTGTAAGGGTATTACTGTTTTTGAACTTATAAATAAAAAGGAGTAGAAAAGTTAACAATCCCAAGATAATGGACCATACAATTAGGCTGTAGGTGCCTTTTGAGATCATACTTCCAAAGAAAGACATGCTGTCTTTGTCCTCAGTCACTTGTTTAAGGGTTATTGAGGTCTCGTCCAATTTGGTATTCAAGGAAGAGAGGGAAGAAACTTGCTCGCTAATGGTAGCTTGTAATTCCGCAATATTGGAATTGGCCACCGAGATGGTGTCTAGGATGTTCTTCTTTAAAGCCTCTAATTCCAAAAGGCGCACCACTTCATAACGCTTGCCACCTTGGCGGTAATTGGTAGATTTTCTAATGATGGTTTCAAACTGGCCATTTATGGAGTTGTCCGCAGGTGCTTCCACGGTATTTTGGGCATTAGAAAGCTGTAGGGAGAAAAGAGTATAAAAGGTTAAAAAAACAATGTTTTTCATCGGTGAATTGTTAAATATTGATTTAGAGGTAAACGAAGTTACATCAATAAAACAAACCTCCCAAAAAGATGGGAGTTGCTTTTTTAATAGTATGTATACCTTCTTACCTTGGCAATATACTTTGCCAAACGTATAACTTGATGCGAGTATCCGTACTCATTGTCATACCAGATATAGAGCACGATATTTTTACCATCTGCGGATACAATGGTCGCCTTACTATCATAAATGGATGGTGCTGATGCCCCTACGATATCCGATGAGACCAACTCATTGCTTAGGGAGTATTTGATTTGCTCTACCAAATCGCCTTCCAAGGCATATTTTTTTAAAATGGTATTTACCGCGTCCACGGAGGTTTTATGTTTTACTTCCAAATTGAGTATGGCCAAGGATCCATTGGGTACGGGAACCCGTATGGCATTTGAGGTAAGTTTACCTTTTAATGCGGGGAGTGCCTTGGCAACGGCCTGTCCGGCCCCGGTTTCTGTAATGACCATATTAAGTGCGGCGGACCTGCCACGTCTGTACTTACTGTGCATGTTATCTACCAAATTCTGATCGTTGGTATAAGCATGTATGGTTTCCAAGTGCCCTTTTTTGATTCCCAAAGAATCATCTACTACTTTTAGTACAGGTGTAATGGCGTTGGTGGTACAGGAGGCGGCTGAAAAGATTTTGGTCTTATCCGGATTATGTTCTTTTTGATTTACCCCATGCACTATATTGGGTACTTCTTTTCCAGGCGCGGTCAATAAAACGCGGTGGGCCCCTTTGGCCTCAAGATGCCTGGATAAGCTTTTCTCATCCCTAAATGCCCCGGTATTGTCGATGACGAGTGCATTGTAAATACCATATTTGGTATAATCTATTTCTTCCGGTGCGTTGGCACTGATCACGTATACCGTAGTTCCGTTGATGACCAAAGCTCCTTTTTCACCGTCTACATCAACCGTACCGCTAAATTGACCGTGTACGGAGTCCGTACGTAACAAGGCCGCCCGTTTTTCCAATACCTCTGGAGTGACTTTTCCCCTGGTTACAATAGCCCTTAACCGCAGTTGGTTGCCCTTTCCGGTCCTGGACATCAATTCCCGGGCAACCAAACGACCAATACGCCCAAAACCGTATAGTACTACATCTTTAGGTTTAATCTCCTTGCTATCGTTGGCATCTTTTAATTTATCAACCACAAACGCCTTTACATTATGATGGTGGTTGTCTTGGGAATGGTACTCATAAGTCAATTTACCGATATCTAGTTTTGCAGGAGGTAGTTTGATGTCGTTTATGGCCCTTAGCAACTCCACGGAATCAAAAATAGAAATGGGTTTTTGAACAAATTCCCCTGCGTACTCATGAAGGTTGATGATCTCACTTACATTCTTGTCTATGACTTGGTTTTTGAACAATACCACTTCTATGGCCTTGTCATACCATAGATCACTGATAATTTTAACAAACTCTGTCGTGGCTTTTCTTCTATCCGCTTGGAAAGCAAGCTCTTTTTCGTAAGATTTAATGTCGCTCATGAGGGTATAAGGGTTGTTTTTAGTAGCGCAAAAATAGGAATTTCAAACGTTTTCGAATGTAAATTTCGGACATAAAAAACGCCCCAATAAGGGGCGTTCTTCACCTATTTTTTGTAAAATTTTATTGGAATATAAGACGTTCCCGTTCGCCGTCTTCCCCTATCATAGTAATGCTGGTCTTACCGTACCGTGATATTCTGCTGAAAACGTTTTTGGCATCGGAAATGTTATCGATTTCATTATCGTCTACTTTAATAATGACCTTGTTTTCCAACCCATAGTTCCTATACCGTTCTGGGACGTTGGTTATTTTCACCCCTTTATCGGTCCTAAATTTCTTCTTGTCTTCTTTGGATAGGTTTTTGACCACTAGACCCATTACGGGCATGACTTCCGTTTGTCTTTTCTTTAGGGTAACCGCTATAGTTTTATTATTGCCATTCCGGTCTATGGTGACATCCACTTTATCCCCTGGGCGTTTAGAGGAAAGATATCCGGTAAGCTCAGAAAACTTTCGGACTTTTACGTTGCCCACTTGCTTGATGATATCGCCTTCTTGCAGACCCGCTTCCTCGGCACCACTATCTGCTTCAATACTATTGATAAATACTCCCTCAATTTCATCCAACCCTCTTTGTATGGCTTCTTTAGACTCCCTTGGAATGGTAGTTACCCCCAAAATCCCTTTTTGTACGTTCCCAAATTCCAAAAGATCATTGACCACTTTATTGGCAATGTTACTTGGTACGGCAAAGGAATATCCTACATAAGAACCTGTCTGTGAGGTGATGGCCGTGTTGATACCGATTAAATCACCATTCGTATTTACCAAGGCACCCCCAGAATTTCCGGGATTCACAGCTGCATCGGTTTGGATAAAAGATTGATTTGCACTAGCGGATATTGACCTTGCCTTTGCACTTACTATTCCTGCGGTTACCGTAGAAGTTAGATTAAACGGATTGCCAACGGCAAGGACCCATTCCCCAATTTTTGCGCCATCAGAATCCCCAAATGCCAAATAGGGCAGTGGGTTTTCCACATCAATCTTTAAGAGCGCAATATCAGATGTTGTATCTGCCCCAACAACTTCTGCGGTATAGCTTTTGTTGTTGTTCAAGGTTACTTCTAGCAACGTTGAGCCATCTATTACATGATTGTTGGTCACAATATACCCGTCTGGAGAAATGATCACCCCGGAACCTGTGCCTATTTGAGGTCTATTATTCTTCTCAAAACCATAAAAAAATTGAGCTATGGAATTGGCTTGTCCCTCAACCCTGTTCTTAACATGGACTACGGCGTTGACCGTTTTTTCAGCAGCTACGGTAAAATCTATTTCACTATAACCTGTTAACTTACTCGAAGTAGGTGTATTGCTAGCGGTAACAAAAGGGGTTTTGTCTTCGTTAGCATAATAAACGGTTTGTTTTTCAAAAAAAAGTTTGTAGGCACTTAAGGTAATTCCACCTGCCAAGAGTGCCACTATAAATAAACCTGCTGTTCTTTTCATAGTTTCGGTACTGTTTAATTTACATTTAGCAAGCTAAAAGTACTTGAAATTCTGTGTAATTTTAACAGTTTAACGCGTTTTTAACTGCAAAAAAAACCTTAAAGAATACCCTATCTTTGCCTGATGGATTCTACTAAAAAGCTCACTTTTTATAAGTACCAGGGTACGGGAAACGATTTTGTCCTTGTGGATAATAGGACGAAAGTTTTCCCAAAAGAAAACACCAAGTTGGTCAATTCCCTTTGTGATAGGCGATTTGGTATTGGTGCGGATGGTCTCATCCTTTTGGAGGACGATGACCAATCAGATTTTAAAATGGTCTATTACAATGCCGATGGTAACCAAAGTACCATGTGTGGTAATGGAGGTAGGTGTATTGTTGCTTTCGCCAAGAAATTAGGAATCATTACGGAGCGCACCACCTTTACTGCCATAGATGGGTTACACCATGCATCGGTAAAGGATGCTAAGGTAACCCTTGGAATGATCGATGTAGATCAAATTAGACATACGGATAAGTTTCATTTTTTAAATACCGGCTCCCCGCACCATGTGCAAATAGTGGAGGATATTGAAAATCTGGATGTGGACAAACAAGGTGCCAAAATTCGTTATGGAATGTACGGCGAAGAAGGGAGTAACATCAACTTTGTACACAAGCTGGACAAAAGCACATTTAAGGTAAGGACGTATGAAAGGGGGGTAGAAGGGGAGACCCTTTCTTGTGGTACTGGCGTTACCGCTGTGGCCGTGGCCATGCATAACGCTAAATTGACCAATGGGGATTCCATAGTCATTATCACGGATGGAGGAGAGTTAACCGTCAGTTTTCAGTATGTTGAAGGCAAGTATAGCAATATCCAACTCTCAGGTCCGGCTACCTTTGTTTTTAAAGGAGAGCTAGCATGGTAAAACTGCAGGGGACACATTGTTATTTAAGGGCACTGGAATCCGATGATCTCGATTTCTTGTACGAATTGGAAAATGACACCCTATTTTGGGAAATTAGCAATACGGTTACCCCGTACTCCAAAGGGGTTTTAAAACGGTATTTGGAGAATGCCCATAGGGATATCTATGAAGTTAAGCAATTGCGATTATGTATTTGTTCCCAGGAACACCAACTCTTGGGTTTTATAGATTTTTTCGATTTTGACCCCACCAATAGAAGGGCAGGACTTGGACTGGTCATCAAAGACCAAAAGGATAGAAATAAGGGTTTGGGGGCAGAGGCCATTACCTTATGCTGCAATTATGGTTTTACGACCTTAGGGCTGCACCAGATCTATGCGAGTATTCTGGAAGACAACCTTCAAAGCATCCATGTTTTTGAAAAATTGGGGTTTGAAAGTATTGGTGTGAAAAAGGATTGGGTATGTACCAATGGAGCTTTTAAGAATGAGGTGCTGTATCAAAAAATAAATCGAAAATGACGAATCTTAAAAAAGTCCTTTGGGGGACATCACTTTTAGGTTTGGTACTATGTGGCGGTGTTGCGTATACCATATATAACACCATTTTTTCACCCAATACCAGTTTTAGCAATGACCACGCATTTCTATACGTCCCCTCCAACGCTTCCTTTTCAGAACTAAAAAGTCAATTGGACCCGTTACTGGAGGATATGGACGCCTTTGAAGCGGTGGCAAAACGAAAAGGGTATGTAGGGAACATAAAGGGAGGGAAATATGCCATTAGAAAGGGGATGAACAATAATGAAATCATCAATACGCTTAGGAGTCAGAATATTCCCGTTCGTATTTCTTTTAACAATCAAGAAACCTTGGCCGCCCTTGCAGGTAGGATTGGCGAGCAATTGGAAGCGGACAGTACGGACTTGCTAAATACTATGACCAATATGTCCTTTTTACAGCAAAACGGCTTTAATGAAGCTACCCAACTAGGGATGTATTTACCAAATACCTATGAGTTTTTCTGGAACACCAGTGCGTTGGACTTTAGGGATAGGATGCTGAAAGAGTACAAACGTTTCTGGAACCAAGAACGCAAGCAAAAGGCAAAAATAATGAACCTTACGCCTAATGAAGTAATCTCCCTTGCGGCCATAGTCCAGAAAGAAACGGTTAAAATTGATGAACGTCCAAGAGTAGCGGGAGTTTACCTCAATAGGATTGAACAAGGAATAGCCCTGCAAGCTGATCCTACCGTTATTTTTGCCATTAAGAAAGAGACGGGTAACTATGATACTATTATAAAACGGGTGCTTTATCGTGATTTGGAAATGGATTCCCCGTACAACACCTATAAATATAACGGTCTCCCCCCAGGGCCCATTACCATGCCCGATATTTCTTCCATTGATGCCGTTTTGAATCCGGAAAAACATGACTATTTATTTTTTGTTGCGGATGTTTCCAACTTTGGGTACCATAAGTTCGCCAAGACCTTGGCACAACATAACCGAAATAAGGTACAGTACGTCCGATGGTTGAACAAGCAGCAAATACGACGATAAGCGTATTTTGTCGTTTTTTTATGGCCGTTTAACGGTTATTAAGCATTGATTGTGAAAATCTTAAGAATTTTAGGGAACCAAATCAAAATCCCCCTTTTATATTTGCCCGCTCAAATAATAAATCTGTTCTGCGGGTTTTAAATTTTGAAAATATGAAAAGGTGGATAAGTTTTTTTGGACATCTAGCAATTGTTGTGGTATTGACCAGTTTTGGAACCTATACCGTTACCAACACACAAAAAGTCCAACTTCCTTCGGAGTTGGTAGTATCTGGTCAAAGCATTGTGGATAGGCCTTCCCTTTCACAAGAATCTCAAGACACTTCCATGGAATCCCTGGTTTTTTTAGATAAGGATTTTATAGGGTTCAGGGAAGCCGTAGGGTTTAAAGAATCCCAAGGAAATTATAACACGACCAATACCTTAGGCTATCTAGGTAAATATCAATTTGGGGCCGGGACCTTAAAATTATTGGGAGTACATAATACAAAAAGCTTCTTGGGGAATCCCGCTATACAAGAAAAGGTCTTTCAATTGAATGTTGAACGTAATAAATGGATCCTTAGGCGTTACATTAAAAGTTTTGTAGGGAAAAAGATAAATGGCATAGTTATTTCTGAATCTGGTATAATAGCTGCAGCCCACCTTGCTGGTGCGGGTAATGTAAAAAAATATTTGAGGTCATATGGGAAAACCGATTTTTCTGATGCCTATGGCAGCAATATTGCCTACTATATGAAGCGTTTTTCAGAATTTGACATTTCTACTATAAAAGCGGTACACAACCCAAAAGTGTAATTACAGTAACCAGTTTAAGACAAGCTATACGGCCTGCAAGATAAAAATAGTGGGCTTTTTGTGAATATCCAGGGTAGTTCTCTTCCATGAAAATATACTTTTGGTCATGATCATTTCAGAAGGGAGTGTGATATCGGCGGCAACACAAACCAAAGTGTTCGGTTGTAAGACTTTCTTAAACTCTTCCAATAGTTTTTCATTCCTATAAGGTGTCTCAATAAATAATTGTGCCTGACCGGTAGCCTTAGATAGTTTTTCAAATTTTTTTATGGCTGACCTACGTTCTGCATTGTCAATGGGCAAATAGCCGTTGAATGCAAAATTTTGGCCGTTCAAACCACTGGCCATCATGGCCAATAGGATGGAGGAAGGTCCAACCAAGGGAACCACCTTTATATTTTTCTCATGGGCAATGCGTACGACCTCTGCACCTGGATCGGCAATGCCCGGGCATCCCGCTTCGGACAACAGCCCGATATCCAGACCACTAATGCAAGGATTTAAAAAAGTTGGAATGGTTTCCGGCTCGGTAAATTTATTGAGATGCTCAAAGTGAAGGCTCGGCTGGGCTTTGTTAGCACTTATTTTTTTAATGAACCGTCTGGCGGTCTTTTCATTTTCTGCAATGTAGTGGTCTACTTGCTCAACTACCCGTTTAATAGATAATGGCATCACCTCCAAAGGAGCACCATCACCAAGTGTTGTGGGTATTAAATATAGTTTTCCGGTAACCAGTCCAGGGGAATTAGTTTCCATGGGAGTTTAATTTTTTGGCAATACCTTCACATGCAGTATCAATGAGTTGGTATACGTTTTCAAAACCATCAGGACCACCGTAGTAGGGGTCGGGGACTTCGTTTACTTCTAAATTACTCCCGTTAAGTAATAATCTAACCTTGTCTTTCTCTGCAGATGTTTGTGCAAGGGCAATGGTGTTCTTATAATTGCTCCTGTCCATCACATAAACATAGTCAAAATCCCGTAAATCTTTGGCCACTAATTTTCGGCAACGTTGTTGGGAAATATCCAAACCATGTTCTTTGGCAACGGCAATGGATCTAGAATCAGCTGGCTCACCCACATGATACCCTCCAGTACCCGCAGAATCTACAAATACCTCGGTAGGGTCTACTTTAGTTTGTAGGATGCCTTCGGCTAAAGGTGATCTGCAAATATTGCCTAGACACACCATTAAGACCTTGATCATACTAAAAATGGATTAGGTAAACTTCTTATTGAGGTCCTCAATATATTTCCTGAACTGCTTGTCGGTCTCCGCAAGATTATCAACTGTTTTGCAAGCGTGCAGTACTGTGGCATGGTCCCTTTTTCCTATCTGGGAACCTATGCTGGCCAAAGATGCTTTCGTAAACTTCTTGGCAAAGAACATGGCCAATTGCCTGGCCTGTACAATGTGACGCTTTCGGGTTTTGGATTGCAAGGTGGCTACATCCATTTCAAAATAATCAGAGACTACCTTTTGGATGTAATCTATGGAAACCTCACGTTTGGTATTTTTGACGAATTTTTCTACGACCTGTTGTGCCAGTTCTAGGGTAACTTCACGTTTGTTGAAAGAAGATTGTGCTATCAATGAAATAATGGCACCTTCCAACTCCCTAATGTTGGTTTTGATGTTTTTGGCAACATGGTCTACAATGTCATCGGGCATTTCAACCCCGTCCCTGTATAACTTATTCTTTAAAATGGATACCCGTGTTTCATAATCCGGGGTTTGTAATTCTGCGGATAAGCCCCACTTAAACCTAGATAGTAAACGCTGTTCAATGTCCTGCATATCTACAGGTGCTTTGTCCGAAGTTAGGATCACCTGTTTTCCATTTTGGTGCAAGTGGTTAAAAATATGGAAAAACACATCTTGCGTTCCAGATTTACCGGATAGGAATTGTACGTCATCAATGATGAGGACATCAATTAATTGGTAAAAATGGATAAAATCGTTTCTGGTGTTCTTTTTTACCGATTCAATATATTGTTGTGTAAATTTCTCTGCAGAGATATACAATACGGTACGTTCTGGGTATTTGTCCTTTATTTCAACACCTATGGCGTGGGCCAAGTGGGTCTTACCAAGCCCTACACCACCAAAAACCAACAAGGGGTTAAAGGATGTTCCGCCAGGCTTGTTCGCTACCGCCATACCCGCTGATCGTGCCAAACGGTTGGAATCCCCTTCCAAGAAATTCTCGAAATTATAATTGGGGTTCAATTGCGATTCTATTTTAATGTTCCGGATTCCGGGAATAACAAAAGGATTCTTAAGCTCGGGATTCTTGGAAGTAATAGGTACGTCCAATTCTTGCGGTGCCATGGTAGCCCTGTTCGAACTTGGAATCTTTTCCGTAAAAGGCTCTTTGTTGCCATATTTGTTCTCCATCTTAATGATATAGACCAATTTGGCATTGGGCCCTAGCTCTTTGCGTAAGGCAACCTTTAGAAGCTTTACATAATGCTCTTCCAACCATTCATAAAAGAATTTACTAGGGACCTGTATGCTTAATGCATTTTCCTGTAAGCGAACGGCTTTAATAGGTAAAAACCAGGTTTTGAATGCCTGCGGTTGGATGTTATCTTCGATAAAAGCCAAACAGTTGTTCCATACGGAAGTTGCAGTGACACTCATATAGATTTTTCCTTAGTTTGTTGGTAGTTAGACGCTCGTTTTTATTCATACAAGAGAAAGGGGATTCCCCTGTAATCGTGCCGACAAATATGTGAACAAATTATCTAAAAAAAAAATGAATAGTAAGTTGAATTTATACTTTTTTTTTCTCATGTTATGCTCGCAAAATCAAAGCTTATAAATATAGGTTTTTTCATCAGAATACTATGGAGTTTCATGAATTTTCTTTCCGGGTCAGATATGGGGAAACCGACCAAATGGGTGTGGTATATCACGGCAATTACGCGCAGTTCCTAGAGATGGGCAGGGTTGAATGGTTACGTTCTTTAGGGATAAGTTATAAGGGTATGGAAGAAAATGGTGTAATCCTTCCGGTAATCCACCTACAAATAGATTACAAAAAATCTGCACGATATGACGACCAGATTACGGTACGTACCCAACTAAAGAAGTTACCCTTGGTAAAGATTGAATTTGACTATGTGATATACGGCCCTGATCGGGAAGTATTGGCTACGGCGAATACCGTTTTGGCATTTCTTGATAAGAAAACGAACCGTCCTATAAAATGTCCGGATCATATTTTGGAAAAACTGTCCTAACCAAGGTGCTTTTTACAACTAATGGATGGAATGCGATTCATTTTTTCGTGAACGGCATTTGCCATCGTTTTTCTAACGGAGAGCACCAATTGGCATTTTGAATCCATTTTTTGGCTTTTAATGGTCAGGTCATACTGTTTTACCAAGGTCATTACCTTGTTCATTTCTGGATACCCAAAATCTACGGTAAGTTCAACGGTTACCAAACGTTCCTCAATTATAGCAGCTTCCAAAGCCAACTTTGCGGTTGCCCTATATGCCTGTATTAATCCCCCGACACCCAGTTTGGTACCCCCAAATATTCTGGGTACCGCCACTAAGACATTGGTTAAACCAAACGCCAAAATCTGGCCGTATATGGGCATGCCTGCACTATTGTTGGGTTCACCGTCATCATTGGCCCTGTAGCGCAACTTTTCCGTTCCCAGCTGCCATGCATAGCAAACATGGTTCGCTGTATGGTGTTGTTTTTGCAAAGCTTCTATAATAGGTTTTACCTCTTCTTCCGTTGTTATGGGGTAGGCGTAACCAAAGAATTTACTCTTTCTGTCCTTATAAAGGACTTCCGGTGATGCTTTACGAATAGTTTTATAGGTATCCATGCCGTAAAAAATTAAGACAGGGCTACTATTAAAATACTAATGACTGCCAGTAAAATGCCCAGCCAGTTTTTGGCACTCAGTTTTTCTTTAAAAAGCAAGATGCCCAAAAGGGTAGAAAACATCACGATGGCAACGTTGTTTATGGTAAAGATGGAGGCACTGTTCCAAGTATCGTTCTCTAAGGCCTTCAACAAAAAGAAAATGGAAAAGTAGTTGGGGACGCCCAAAGCCAATCCGCCAAGCATATTTTTGGTATTTAGTTTTAACGGAACTACAAAGGAACGTCCAAGGATAAATAGGATACCGGTACAACCCGCCGCAAAGAATACCGTAGCGGAAAACAACGGAAACTCTTGGGTAGTCAACTGTGTTTCTTGAAAATATTTAATGCTGGAATCGATAAGACCGGAACCCAAAAAGACCAAAAAGGGGAGTAATAGGGTTTCTTTGGAAATGCTTATGGATTCTTGTTTTACGGAAGCAAAATAAACCGCTATCAAGGCCATAAGGATACCCAATATCTTTAACCAAGACAGACTTTCGCTATAAGCCATGACCCCAATAATTACGGGAATTACAAAAGACATTTTAGTTGCGACGGATGCTACGGAAACCCCAATTTTCTGGGCGGTACGCGCCATGATATTAAAGATAAGGATAAACAGTACCCCCAAGGCCAAGGTTCTTACAAACCATTCTTTTTGTATCAATGTGGTAACATCAACGTGGTCTCCGTAAAATAGGATACCACAAATACTAGCTATAAAATAATTGGTGATAATGGCGTAGAGCGTTTGTACTTTGTAGGTGTCAAACAGTTTGAAGACCACAAAAATCAAACTGGAACATAGCACACTTAAGGCCAATGCTATCATGGTAGCTGTGTATTTAGGTGAATAATATCTTCTTTGCCCACCTTAAGGTTCCAAACTTGGATGCCCAAGGTTGCAGCTGCATGGGTATTTTCTTTGGTGTCGTCCACAAATAAAGTTTCGGCTGGTATCAGCTGATGTTGTTCTAGAAGAAATTCAAAAATTTCGGTGTCCGGCTTTCGCATCCCCATTTCATAGGATAAATAAAACTGTTCAAAAGCTGTTTTAAACCGATGGTACTTTGCGGGGCCCATGGCCTGTTTTACAAAATCGATATGGATTTCGTTGGTATTGCTCAACAGGAATAATCGATACTGTTTTTTCGTCGCCAATTCTTCCAAAAATTCCAAACGATACTCCGGAAAGTCCAATAGAATGGCATTCCAAGCTTGGATTAATTGTTCCTTGCTGGCATTGGGAACCTCTTTTTCCAGCACTTCCAAAAAAGTGGTACTGCTAATCGTTCCTTTTTCATATTCCTTAAAAAGTCCATCCAAATTTGGGGTGAGCTCGGTCAGTCCAAATTTTGCCATTTCCCGTGGCGTGGCCGCTTTGTCCAAATTGATGAAAATATCACCAAAATCCAGAATGAGGTTTTTAATCATTGAACTGATTTGGTTTTAAGGGATAAAAGATAGTCAAATCGTTTCATGGTATCGTATGTTTAAGGTATCGGTCATCATGGGTTGTTGGCTGCTTTTACCTTTATTTATAGTAGGGGCCGGAATGCCCTCGCCAAAAGTGCTTGCCCCGGTAAATATGCGTGCTTCGTCCCATAGGTCGGCATCCAGAAAATGCTGCAGGGTTGCCCTGCCACCTTCTACGATCACGGAACCCAGTTGTTTTTCGTAAAGAAAACTACAGAGCTGTAAGGGAATATTTTTAGTAAAATCCAATGGGACAAAAATTACATTTTCCGACTGGGATTGTGGTTTTTTTTCATTTCCATGGAACACATAAGTTTTGGTAGTTCCATCCAGTAAATGATGCGTAGCGGGGAGTTTTATGTGCTTATCCAGAACCAAACGAACGGGACTTTTTCCATACCAATCCCGTACATCAAGTCTTGGGTTGTCCTCCAAAGCTGTTTTGGTGCCTACAAGAATGGCCGCTTCCTCACTGCGCCATTTATGGACCAATTGCCTGCTCTGGGTCGTGGTAATCCAATAGGGTTCCGGTTTTTTTGGTCGCTTCACAGGTGCTGGGGCTATAAAACCGTCTTGGGTCTGTGCCCATTTTAGAATAATATAGGGCCGTTTCTTTTCAAAATTGGTCAAAAAGCGTCTGTGGTGAAAACGACATTTTTTTTCTAGGATGCCATAACGAACCTTGCATCCATGGGCTTCCAACTTTTTAAGGCCCAAACCTGCTACCTTGGGATTAGGGTCCAAGATACCAATGACAACTTCTGGGATGTTGTGTTTAACGATCAGATCGGCACAAGGAGGTGTCTTTCCAAAATGGGAACAGGGTTCCAAACTAACATATAAGGTAGCCTGTTTTAAGAGGCTTTTGTCCTGGACCGATGCTATGGCGTTCACTTCCGCATGGGGCCCACCAAACGGACTGGTATAGCCTTCACCAATAATAGTATTCTTATAAACCACTACGGCACCCACCATAGGATTAGGCGCAGCCATACCCAATGCATTTTGACCCAATTCCATACAGCGGGACATGTATTTTTGGTCTATATTCACAGCGTAAATGTAGCACAATGAACCCATTTAGACTTTTTGGATGGAACCGAAAATCAAATATTTTTTGACCTGTTAAGACTTTCTTGAGTTGCATAGCCGGGCTACGGAAAGAAAAAAAGGTAAAAACAGGGTTAAAAAGAGTAATTTTTTTAGCCAATTGAAGAAGTTTAAATAGGTTCAACAAATCGCAAAGTACGATAGCCATGATACGCCCCATCCAATTAGAAGATAACCCCAAAATGGAACAGGTCATACGTGCTGTTTTTGAGGATATGGGAATCCCAAAAACGGGAACTGCCTATGAAGATGAAGATTTAAAACGATTATATCAAGCCTATAACCAACCCCAAGCTGCCTATTATGTGTTGGAGTTGGATGGAGAAATTGTTGGTGGGGCAGGATTTTCCAAACTACGGCAAGCTGATGGGAATGTCTGCGAACTCCAAAAAATGTATTTCGCACCGAAAGCCAGAGGTATAAATTGGGGCGATAAAATGCTGGAGCATTGTTTGCAACAAGCAGCACAATTAGGGTATAGCGGCTGTTATTTGGAAACAATGCCCTATATGGAAGCAGCACAGCATTTGTACAAAAAACACGGTTTTGAGTTTATTGACGGCCCCATGGGTTGTACCGGCCACGTGGCTTGTCCTGTTTTTATGTTTAAAACCTTTTAGGATGCTGCTAAAAGAGATCAAGAATATCTTTCATAAAGAATTGGGAGCCTTATACCAAAAGGAAGAGGTAGATACGTTTTTCCATACTGCCGTCACCCACTTTTTAGGTTTGGAACGCTTTGTATTGGTACTGCGACCAGGGCTTGTACTTACCAAGGAAGAAGAATACCCCTTGTTTGAAACCTTGGCCCGACTTCAAAAGGAAGAGCCGCTACAATATATTTTAGGGGAGACGGAATTCATGGATTTTACGATTACCGTAAATCCGGATGTACTCATTCCCCGGCCGGAAACGGAAGAACTGGTGGAATGGATGGTATCCCAGTATGAAAAAGAACCCTCAAAAATCCAGCTATTGGATATGGGTACGGGGAGCGGTTGCATTGCCATCGCTTTATCCAAACTCCTTCCAAATGCTATGGTTACCGCCTTGGATATCAGTTCAAAAGCCATAACAACAGCAAAGAAAAATGCCAATCTTAATGAAGCACCTGTGGTTTTTAAGGAAGCCGACATGCTATCTCCCGACTTGGATTTGGATACCAAGTTTGATGGTATCGTATCCAATCCCCCTTATGTTAGGGAACAAGAAAAAAGGCAGATGGCCAATAATGTGAACAAATACGAACCCCACCAAGCTTTATTTGTCACAGATGGGAATCCCTTGGTGTTTTATGAAGCCATTGCCCATTTTGCCCAGAACCACCTAAAACCTAACGGAAACGTATTTTTAGAAATCAATCAATATCTGGGTGAACAAACAAAACAACTTTTTGTGGATAAAAATTTTACCCAAATCGAGCTTAAAAAGGATATTTTTGGGAATGATAGAATGCTATCGGCAAGATGGGAAGGGGAATCCCTTGTATGATGCATCCCATAGCAAAAACTAAAAAGTAGAACAATGGATAGTGTAGTGGTGTTTTGTGGGAGTAGTGAGGGTACCAATGCAACGTATGCCGAGGACGCCTACGCCTTGGGCAAGGCCCTGGCCCAGCAAAAAATCACATTGGTGTATGGTGGAGCCAAAATTGGGATTATGGGCAAGGTAGCTTCGGGGGTTTTGGACCATGAGGGTAGCGTTATTGGCGTTATCCCCCAATTTTTAATGAAAAAGGAGGTGTTCCATCCTGGGCTCACGGAGCTTATCATCACCAAGGATATGCACGAGCGCAAGCTTAAGATGCACGACCTTTCCCAAGGGATAATCATGCTGCCGGGCGGGTACGGAACTTTAGAAGAGTTTTTTGAGATGTTGACTTGGGCGCAGCTGGGTTTGCACCAATATCCGGTCGCCATACTCAATACGGACGGTTTTTACGACCCTTTACTAGATATGTTGGAGACTATGGTGGAGAAGGGTTTTGTGAAGCGGGCCAATGTAGAAACGCTTCTTGTTTTCCAGTCCATTCCGGATATGCTCGATAGCATGAGAACGTACAAGCCGCTGCCCGTACCAAAATGGATAACCAAAGACCAAGTTTAAATGGACTACAAAGCAAAGATAGAAGCGTTGCGCACCGAGCTTCGCACCCACAACCATAGCTATTATGTGTTGGATATGCCCACAATTTCGGACTATGAGTTTGACATGAAATTGAAGGAGTTACAACAGTTGGAGGATGCCCATCCCGATTGTTTTGACCCTAGCTCGCCCACCTTAAGGGTAGGTGGGACCATCACCAAGGATTTTGAGACCGTAGTACATGGCGAACGTATGTATTCTTTGGATAACTCCTATTCCAAAGAGGACTTAGAGGATTGGGAAAAGCGCATTCAACGGATTTTGGGCGATGTGGAAGTGCAATATACTTGTGAATTAAAATACGATGGGGCCTCCATTAACCTCACCTACGAAAATGGAAGATTGTTACGTGCCGTCACCCGTGGTGATGGTTTTCAGGGGGATGATGTGACCAACAACATCAAAACCATCAAATCGGTGCCCTTACAATTGACTGGTGACTATCCGCCAAAATTTGATATCCGTGGGGAGATTATCTTGACTTTGGAAGGCTTTGCTAAAATGAACCAAGAACGTCTGGCCAATGGGGAAGAAGCCTATATGAACCCTAGGAATACCGCTTCGGGCAGTTTAAAATTGCAAGACAGTTCCCTGGTGGCCCAAAGGCCGTTGGAATGTTTGTTGTACAGCATTGTGGGTAAGGACTTGAATTTTGACACCCAGTTTGACATGCTTGAAAAAGCGAGGCAATGGGGATTTAAAGTGCCCCAAGTGGCCCAATTGTGCAAGACTACTAAAGAAGTGATGGACTTTGTGGAGCTTTGGGACCAAAAAAGACACGACCTGCCGTATGAGACCGACGGGGTAGTGGTTAAGGTGAATACCTTGCGGTACCAAGAAGAATTGGGCTATACGGCCAAAGCCCCCAGATGGGCCATGGCCTATAAATTCAAAGCAGAGCAAGTGGCTACGGTCTTAAAGGAAATTACCTATCAGGTAGGGCGTACTGGGGCGATTACCCCAGTAGCCAATTTGGAACCCGTTTTATTGGCAGGGACTACGGTGAAGCGGGCTTCCTTGCATAATGCGGATCAAATTGCCAAACTGGATATTAGGGAGGGGGATACCGTTTTTGTGGAAAAAGGCGGGGAAATCATTCCTAAAATCATTTCGGTAGACGTTAACAAACGTCCCAAGGATTCGCAGCCTACGGTATATAGCACTCATTGTCCGGAATGTGAAACGGAATTGCTGAGAAAGGAAGGTGAGGCCCAACATTTTTGTTCGAACGACAGCGGATGCCCCCCACAGATTACAGGCCGTATCCAGCACTTTATTTCTAGAAAGGCTATGGATATCGAAGGATTAGGTGGGGAGACCGTGGAATTACTTTTTAAGGAGGGACTGATTTCCAATTATGCGGACCTATACGAACTTACTGTAGAACAAGTGATTCCTTTGGAACGTATGGCGGAGAAATCTGCGGAGAACTTGGTCAATGGGGTAGCCGCTTCCAAAGAAATCCCTTTTGAGCGGGTCTTGTTTGCTTTGGGGATACGCTATGTGGGCGAAACCGTAGCCAAAAAACTGGCCAAAGCCTATAAAAATATCGAAGCCTTGATGCAGGCCAACCATGAAGAATTGGTCGCCGTGGATGAAATAGGGGAGCGTATTGCGGAAAGCGTGGTGCAGTTTTTTGGGGATTCCACTAACTTGGCCCTTGTCCACCGTTTAAAATCCTACGGATTGCAATTTACCTTGTCCGAAGAACAGCTGCAAAACCAATCCGATAGTTTAAAAGGAAAAACCTTTGTGGTTTCCGGGGTGTTTGAAAGCTTGAGCCGTACCGAACTTAAAAAACTCATCGAGGACAATGGGGGTAAAGTATCCTCTTCCATATCTTCCAAAACCTCATTTTTGGTAGCTGGGGATAAAATGGGACCCAGCAAACGTACAAAAGCGGAAAACCTGGGTGTTCCTATTATTACGGAACAAGATTTTTTGGGGATGGTTTAAGGAGAGGAGTTCATCATTAAACTAAGACTGCGAAGTTGAAAACTTCGCTGAGTGGGGGGCGGCCATTTATTCAAAAACTCTAAAGGTTTGTATAATGATTATTAGTGTTGTAACCTGTTTTTTTTAGTAATCAGCTTCATATCCATGACCATTTTCACCATAAAAAATTAACCATTTGGCAAGCGAATATATGATGTGTAATTTACTTTCGATAGTATTCTCATCAACATCAGAGGGAATTCTTTGTTCTTTTAAATATTCTAAACTGTGTTCTTTGGCAATTTTGTCAGCTATTCTCATTAATCTATTTCCATAGTCTAATGTTTCTTCAGCCAATTTTGTTTCCCAGGCTTCGTTAACAAGTTCTTTTCCAATTAAATCAATACAGTCAGTTAAAAATTGTCCACGAAAAACATTTTCATCCTGCCCCAATGCTATATAAACGGGCACACCATCTTTTTCTTTAGCTAGTTCAATTACATAATATCCTTGATAACCTTTTATAAAATCCTCATAAACAGGTTTCTTTTCAAGGTTATTATACTTTTCTTTGAGCCAATTATCTGCTTCAATATCCCTTCCAACCCTCGGTGCTTTTATTGTTTCGTAGGA
>CALGQU010000001.1 GCA_937959125.1 uncultured Croceitalea sp. | reverse complement strand
TCCAAGCTGCCTACGCGCTTTACGGGAGCATCCAGGTATTCGAAGCGGTTTTCCATGACCATAGCGGCTATATCACTGGCGATTCCGCCAAAGAGTGTGTCTTCTTGCAAGATGATCAATTTCCCTGTTTTTTCTACCGATTGGTAGATGGTGTCCATATCCAAAGGCTGTAAACAGCGTAGATCAATAAGGGTGGCATCAATTTCTGGGTGTTGGTCCAAGGTTTCCAAGGCCCAATGGACACCGGCACCGTAACTAACAATGGTTATCGCCGTGCCCGTTCGCAACGTACTGGCTTTTCCAAGGGGTACGGTATAATACCCTTCTGGAACATCACCATAAACACTACGGTACAAGCCTTTATGTTCAAAAAAGAGTACCGGATTTGGGTCGTTTATCGCAGTATTCAGCAGCCCTTTCGCATCCGCGGGAAAAGCGGGATAGACCACTTTTAAGCCTGGGGTCTTGGTGAACCAGGCCTCGTTGGTTTGGGAATGGAAAGGTCCGGCCCCTACCCCACCACCGCAGGGCATCCGCACCACCACATCGGCATGTTGTCCCCAACGGTAGTGCACTTTGGCCAAGTAGTTGACGATTGGGTTGAATCCAGAACTTACAAAGTCGGCAAACTGCATTTCCACTACGGCTTTCATCCCACTAATGGAGAGTCCCATGGCGGTGGATACGATAATGGATTCGCAGATGGGTGTATTCCGCACCCTACTTTTACCGAATAATTTGGTAAAGCCTTCCGTGATTTTGAACACACCACCGTAATCGGCAATGTCTTGCCCCATCAATACCAAGTCATTATGCCGTTCCATGGATTGCCGCAAACCTTCTGAAATGGCATCTACAAAACGAATGTTTTTTAATTCTAAATCAGGTTTAATATCCTCATATACATACTCTTTATACACATCATTTACTTCATTACTCAAAGTAGAAAGTACTGAAGGTTCTTTGAATGCAATATCAAGATTGGACGTAATTTCCTTTGAAATGCCCGCTTTTATTTGGGTGATTTCATCTTCTGTCAACTGTCCTTCTTCCAATAGGTATTTTTCATAATTGGTAATAGGATCCTTCTTGGCCCATTGTTTCAGGAGTTTCTCCGGGACGTATTTGGTGCCACTTGCCTCTTCATGACCGCGCATTCTAAAGGTCTTAAACTCCAAGAGCACCGGTCTAGGGCGTTTTCGCATCGCCTTACACAATTCTTTGACCTTGGTATATACTTCCAGAATATTGTTGCCATCAATAATGCGACATTCCATACCATAGCCTTTCGCCCGGTCCGCTAAATGTTCACAATTGTATTGTTCATTGGTGGGCGTGGAGAGTCCGTAGCCATTGTTTTCAATGCAAAACAGGACGGGAAGGTTCCAAACGGACGCCACGTTCAAAGCCTCATGGAAGTCCCCTTCACTGGTGGCTCCTTCTCCAGTAAAAACGGCAGTAACTTTTCGTTGTCGTTCCAAATTATGGGCCAAAGCAATTCCATTGGCCACCCCAAGTTGTGGCCCCAAATGGGAAATCATCCCAACGATATGGTGCTCTTGGGAACCAAAATGAAAACTTCGGTCCCGACCTTTGGTAAAACCACTGGCCTTTCCCTGCCACTGCCCGAACAAACGATCCAAAGGCACGTTTCTGCTTGTAAAAACCCCTAGATTACGGTGCATGGGCAAAATATACTCATCGGTTTTTAAAGCTTGCGTCACCCCTATGGAAATGGCCTCTTGCCCTATACCGCTGAACCATTTGGAAATTTTACCCTGGCGCAACAGTACCAGCATTTTTTCCTCGATCATTCGGGGTTTGAGCATCAAAGTATACAAGGAAACCAAGGTGTCCTTTTCCAAATCACTACTGTGAAATCGCATAGTATAGGTTTACAGCGTCCTAATTTAGTAAAAATGGTTGCCGTAGATTGTTTAACTTTGAGATATCTTAAAATTCTACCTAACATGAATGCTATTCCAAGTGCTAACTTAGAAGACTTTTTGTCCGATGATGCCCAACGAAAGCAATCCTTTATCCAAGAAATTGGGGGTGCGTTTGAAAATATAGGTTTTGTAGCCTTAAGCGGCCACTTTTTGGACCAAGATTTGGTGGACAAGCTGTATGCGGAAATCAAAAAATTCTTTGCCTTGCCCCAAGCAACCAAGGATGGTTATGAGATTGAGGGAATTGGCGGCCAGCGAGGTTATACTTCTTTTGGAAAGGAACATGCCAAAGGCAGAAAGGAAGGCGATTTAAAGGAGTTTTGGCATTTTGGACAGTATGTGGAGGACGCCTCCAATTTAGAGGAAGAATACCCAGATAATATTTCGGTACAAGAACTCCCGGAGTTCAATGCAGTAGGCAAACAAGCTTATAAAATGCTGGAAAAAACGGCAAAATATGTATTGCGGGCCTTGGCACTTCATCTTGGTTTGGAGGAAACCTATTTTGATAATTTTATTAGAAACGGGAATTCCATTTTACGACCTATCCACTATCCACCTATACGGCAAGAACCCAAAAATGCGGTGAGGGCTGCGGCGCATGGCGATATCAACCTGATTACCCTTTTGATGGGTGCCCATGGTAAGGGGTTGCAGGTAAAGAACCACAATAATGAGTGGGTGGATGCCATTGCCCGCCCCGATCAGTTGATGATCAATGTGGGCGATATGCTATCCCGGTTGACGAACAATAAATTAAAATCTACCATTCATCAAGTAGTGAACCCGCCAAGGGAGTTGTGGGGAACCTCTAGATACTCCATTCCCTTTTTTATGCACCCTATCAGTCAAATGCCACTCCATTGCTTGGAGCATTGCATTTCCGATGAAAATCCGAAACAATTTGAGGATATTACGGCAGGAGCCTATTTGCAAGAACGTTTGGTGGAATTGGGATTGGTAAAAAAATAGGATGGATTTACAAGATCAGCTTAAAATGTTAAGTTGACCAACTGAAGAATTACAACAAAAGTAACTATATTTTAGTTACTTTTTGTATTTTTGGATTATGAGTAAAATCGAAAAGCTCCTAACCAAGTTTATGGGGGATCCCAAGGATTTAACGTGGGACGAATTAATTAGGGTTCTTACTCATTACAAGTTTAAGGAAATAACCAAAAAAGGAAAGACAGGCGGTTCCCGGGTAAAGTTTGTGGATGAAAATAAAAACATTATCAACCTACACAAACCGCATCCAAGAAACATAGTTAAGCAGTATGTGATTAAGCAAATCATTGAAAAATTGAAAACATGGCGGATAATTTAGAGTATAAAGGGTATTTAGGTTCAGTTAGTTACAGTTCCCAAGATGCTGTATTACATGGAAAGATTATCGGAATTAGTGATTTGGTAACCTTTGAGGGTAGTTCTGTTCAAGGATTAAAAACGGCATTTGAAGAAGCGGTGGATGATTATTTGGAAACATGCGCTACACTTAACAAAGAACCCAACAAGTTTTTTAAGGGGGTATTCAATGTTAGGACGTCAACCGAGGTTCACCGTGAATTATCAATAATTGCTGAGAAAAAGAAAATGAAGTTGAATGAGTTGGTGAACAAAGCTTTTGATTTCTTAGTAAACAATGAAGATAAGGTGTTAAACTAAGAGACAAATTAAAGATGGATTTACAAGATCAGCTTAAAAACCTATTCCCGGGGCATGTTCCGGAAGAGGGTACGGATAAAGAGGTGTCCAAACCAGAATTTTGGATGCAGGAAGCCCCTATTTTGTGCAAGTACGAAAAAAGAAAAGGGAAACCTATCACCATTTTGGATGGATATACCGGTGCCGACACCGATTTTAAGAAATTGGCCAAGGCTTTAAAATCTTATCTGGGGGTCGGTGGCAGTTGCAAGAATGAAACCATCATCATACAAGGGGATTACCGTGATAAGATCATGGATTTCCTTTTGGAAAAAGGATTTTCCGTCAAAAGGGTTGGGGGTTAGGATTTAAAAAAAACCAGAGAATCCAATAGTAATCGTCCAACTGTTAAATTTATCGATGATTTAAAGAGGTTTCTGAATAAAAGTTTTTGTTTTTTTTGTTTAAACATTACTTTTAGCAACCTAACCAACGAAAACGCTGTACTAATGAACTCACTGTTGCATATTACCAACGGAGACAGTTTCACTGCCAGACTTCAAAAGTTACCCCTTACAGGAGATATTATTACATGGAGGGAAATGTTATGCGAGGGAAAGACCCTCTGTAATGTTGGAAGCGAATCTTTCTGGAAAACCCGTTTTGAATTCTTAAACAAAAATTATAAGGTCTCCAAGTCTTGGTTTGTAGAAAAAACCTTGAAAGAGTACCGCTCCCTGTGTAACCACAAGCAGCAGGATCAAATAGTACTTTGGTTTGAATACGATTTGTTCTGTCAAATCAACATGCTTGCTGTTATCAGCTGGTTAAAGACACATCGTAGGCATGCCCAGATTTCTTTGGTTTGCAGCGGCAAACAAGACGATACGGATAAAATGTATGTCCTAAACGAATTGTCCGATGAACAGTTGGAGCACCTCTATGAAAATAAGGTGGTATTAACGCAGGACGATATCGAATATGCCGATTATGTTTGGCAATTGTACTGTAGCGATAATCCTATACGATTAGAAAACCTAGGTGATTTTGGAAACTATAGTTATACCTATTTGCACGATGCCCTAAAAGTACATTTAGAGCGTTTTCCAAGCATTAAAAACGGACTCAATGCCATTGAGAATAGGGTGTTACAGGTTGGGGCAACCCAAAAACCAAAATCCAAACGAGAGTTTCTGGGACAATTACTTTCCCAAGGGAATACGGTGGGTTATGGGGATACCCAATACGATCGTATTATTGGCAATTTAAAACCGCTGTTCTCCTCCTTAAACCCTGTACGCCTAAACAAAATGGGTAAGGAAGTGTTGGCACAGCAAACCAATTACTACGCCCTGTTGCGCGACAATGATGCCTATTTAGGGGGTGCGTTAAAGTACAATTACCTCTACAATACGGACAATAGCAGAATCCTGAAGTTATAACATGCCGATAGCCCCATCTGAACTTATCTGTAACCCAGATGGTAGCGTCTATCATTTAAACCTGCATCCAGAAGATATTGCGGATACCATCATTACCGTAGGTGATCCGGACCGTGTGGCTTCCGTAACCAAATATTTTGATGTTCTTGAGGTAAAGAAAGGGAAACGGGAATTCGTAACGCACACGGGAACCTACCAGGGAAAACGCCTTTCCGTTATTTCCACCGGAATAGGGACGGATAATATCGATATCGTGCTCAACGAGTTGGATGCCTTGGTCAATATTGATTTAAAAAAACGTGAAATAAAGGAAGAGAAAAGAATATTACGCCTAATACGTATTGGGACATCCGGTGCCATACAAGAAAACATCCCCATAGATAGCTTTTTGCTTTCCAAAACGGCCATTGGGTTGGATGGATTGCTTCATTTTTATGACAGCCAAGGATTACAGGAAACTGCCCTACGAGAAGCATTGGAAACGCATTTGGGTTGGACATCCAAAGGAATCGCCCCGTATGTCTTTTCTGGAAGTAAAACCCTAACGGAAAAATTGCAAGGGGAAAAGGTGCGCTCTGGTGTAACCGTTACCAATGCAGGATTTTACGGTCCACAAGGACGGGTATTACGATTGTCCCCTAGCCTTTCCGATTTTCATGATAAGCTACGCAGCTTTAGGTTTGAGGATTCCGTAATCACCAATCTTGAGATGGAAACGGCGGGAATCTACGGTCTTGCAGCGCTTTTGGGACACCATGCCATTTCCATGAATGCCATTTTGGCCAATAGGGCTACGGGTGAATTCTCCACAAAACCCCAAGAAACTACGGATGCCTTGATCCGATATTGTTTGGATAGGTTGGTTTAATTTTTGAAATAAGATGAAGAACGTTAAGATCATTGGAGTTCCAGAACACTTTAACCTTCCTTGGCATCTGGCTATTGAAGAAGGGGCTTTTGAAGCCCGGGGTATTGCTTTGGAATGGGAAAATATCCCGGAAGGCACGGGTAGAATGTCTAAAATGTTGGCCAATGGGGAAACGGATTTAGCCATCATCCTTACGGAGGGTATCGTAAAGAGTATTGCAGATGGCAACCCTACTAAAATTATACAAAAATACATTGAGACCCCTTTACTTTGGGGCATTCATGTTGCCTATAACAGTCCCCATAACACCGTTTCGGATTTACAGGGAATCAAGGCCGCGATCAGTCGTTTTGGAAGTGGAAGCCACTTGATGTCCATTGTCCACGCCCAAAATCAACAATGGGATACGGAAACGATGGATTTTGAGGTCATCCATAACTTGGATGGTGCCGTGGAAACGCTTTCAAACGGTACGGATGCCTATTTTATGTGGGAACATTTTACGACCAAACCTTTGGTGGATACCGGGGTGTTTAAACATATTGCTGATTGCCCTACCCCATGGCCCTGTTTTGTTATTGCGGCTACGGATAGTTTTATTGCCAAAGAAGCCGGTGTTCTCCATCATATTTTGGAAGTCATTAATTTGTATACTAAAGAGTTTAAATTGATTCCCAGTATTGACCGGACCATTGCAAATACTTATGGGCAAAAACTGGAAGATGTACAGGAATGGTTGGGGTTGACCTCTTGGTCACAAGAACAGTTAAGCACTTTGCATTTGGAAGAGGTACAGACACGGCTACGCTCCTTGGATCTTATTATGAGGACAGGAAATACTGCTGAATTTCTATATACAAAATCGTGACTAATAGAAATGTTTGGTAATCAATAATCGGAATTTGATATCGGACATGGGTTTGACCATCACTTCCGTTACATTGGGGTCAGCCAAAACCTTAGCCCTGTATTCTTCCGTATTTTGAGGGGGTAACATGACCACGGTAATATACTTCTTAATATCCGCGGGTATCTTTTTTTCGTAATTAAGCAAAAACTCCCACCCATCCATAACGGGCATATTTGTATCCAAAATAATTAAACACGGGCTTATCTCAGAACCGTTGTGTTCTATTAAGTTCAATGCTTCTTTTCCATTCTTGGCCACCAAAACATCAATATTGGTATCCAGTTGATTTATGAAAAATCGATTTAAAAAATTGGTCGTATCATCATCATCAACCAATAAAACAGTCTTTAATCTACCCACCAATTAGAGATTATATGTTTTCTACTTATAACAAACGTAGTAATTTTCTTATTTATTTGATGGTATCCCAAAAATAATTTCACCAATTTATTAAAGGTTTACCCATTTTGGCTAGAATTTTATTGGTTTTGCTAAAATGATTGTTCCCAAACCAGAAGCCCCTATTGGCACTCAATGGAGAGGGATGTCCGGATGTCAATATGTGGTTTTTACCCGTATCTATAAGTTTCGCTTTCTTTTTGGCATAACCACCCCAAAGCAGAAAAACCAGACCTTCCCCATGTTCTGAGAGGGTTTTGATGGTGGCATCGGTAAATTGTTCCCATCCCTTGTTTTGATGGCTTCCCGCTTGGTGCGCCCTAACCGTTAATGTAGCGTTCAAAAGCAGTACTCCTTGCTTTGCCCAACGTTCCAAATTACCGCTCTGAGGATAAGGAATTCCAAGATCTGTCTTTAATTCTTTAAAGATATTGACCAAAGAAGGCGGATGTTTCATACCATCGTTAACAGAAAAACACAATCCGTTGGCCTGTCCTGGACCATGGTACGGGTCCTGCCCAATGATGACAACCTTGGTATCGTAAAACGGGCAATGGTCGTAGGCGGCAAAAATTTGGCTGCCCTTGGGATAGCAGGTGGTGTTTTGATATTCCCATTTTACAAAAGCGGTCAATTGTTCAAAATAGGGAGCATCAAACTGGGATGCCAATTTGGTCTTCCAGGAAGGTTCTAGGGTGATATCCATACTGTGGTTTCAAACAAAAATACGTTTTGCCTTCATTTATTCTTGATATCCAAGGGAATTTCCAATATTTTAGGTCAACAAATCCAGACCATGCGAATCACCTATAAAATCGTTTATCTTAAAAAGCTATTCCCTTTACGAATAAGTCGCGGTGTGCGGGATGGGCAATCCAATTTATACGTCTCTGTGACCGATGAAGGACATACGGGTTGGGGAGAAACATCACCCGGGGCTTCGGAAGGGGCCGCCACCCCAGAAGAGGCCCAACAGCAGTTGGAGGCCTATTTAGAAGCACATCCTACTATAAGTAGTATTCAAGATACGTATGATCAGGCCTTGGCCTATGGTGTAGCCCCTTGTGCCCTGGCAGCTTTGGATATGGCGCTTTGGGATTTAAAAGCGAAAAAAGCGGGGATACCGCTTTACCAACTATTGGGTTTTTCCAAACCTAAACACCCAACGTCAATGACCTTGGGGATTATGGGGCCGTTAGAGGCCAGGGAACGGCTACCCCTGATCTTAAAAAACCAAGGCATACGAACGCTTAAGGTGAAACTAGGGAATCCCGAAGGAATTGCAGCCGACAAGGCCCTATATAAAGAAGTTTTGGGATACCATAAACAAAATCCCATTGCCATTCGCGTAGATGCCAATGGGGGATGGTCTTTAAAAGATGCAAAACATATGATGGATTGGTTGGCGGAACGGCATTGTGAATACGTGGAACAGCCGCTCAAGGAAGGCCAGGAACAGGATTTGCCCGAACTTTATAAAAACCGTCCGCTACCCATTTTTGTGGATGAGTCCTGCCGAATGGCCGCTGATATCCCCAAATGGGCCAATGCCGTGGATGGGGTCAATATGAAATTGATGAAGTGTGGCGGTATTACGGGAGCCCTTCGCATTATTGCGACGGCAAAGGCGTTTGGTTTACAGACCATGATCGGTTGTATGGGGGAATCTTCCATTTCCATCGCTGCCGGAGCTGCAGTATCCGGGGCTTTAGACCATATTGATCTGGACTCCCACCTAAATCTGAATCCCGACCCATGCGAGGGTGCTCCTTTGCGGAACGAAATTACCATGCCCTTGGATGTTCCCGGACATGGAGGTCGCTTTAAAACCGAATCCTAAGCTATTTGCCCATGTTTGCTACCAAAAAGAAACTATGCATTTATATGGAAGGCGCCCTGGACAACGATTCCGGTAAAATGGGTTTTGGGCTATTACGTTTTTCCAAACATCCTATAGTTGCTGTTATCGATTCCAAATTTGCGGGTATGACGGTGCAACAAGCCGTTGGGTTGCCGTATCACGTTGCGGTATTGGCCTCCGTTTCCGAAGCCATTGACCAAGGAGCGGAAATTATGGTCTTAGGGATAGCGCCATCCGGAGGTAAATTTCCAATTGCATGGGACCAACCCGTAAAAGAAGCCTTAACCAAAGGACTTTCCTTGATCAATGGCTTGCATGACGACCTCAATCGTCGTTTTGGACATCTCGTATCCCAAAAAGACCAGCATATTTGGGATGTTCGCAAACCCAAGGACACCTATCCTATTGCTACTGCAAAGGCGGCAACGTTAAAAAACAAACGAGTCCTTTTGGTAGGTACGGATATGGCGGCAGGAAAAATGACGACCGGATTGGAACTCTATGCGGAATTGCAAAAACAGGGCATTAATGTTGGTTTTGTAGCTACCGGGCAAATTGGGATTACTTTAATGGGTACCGGCATCCCCTTGGATGCCATTAAAGTGGACCAGGCCGCAGGTGCCGTAGAACAGGAAGTCTTGTCCCATGCGGATAAGGATATCGTTTTAATTGAAGGCCAAGGCTCGTTGGCCCATCCCGGGAGCACCGCTACCCTGCCTTTATTGCGCGGTGCGCAGCCCACCCATTTGATTCTCTGTCATAAAGCGGCACATACCCACCTGCGGACCCCGGTAGAACACATTCCTATTCCTCCTTTGGCAGAATTCATACAACTGAATGAAGCGGTGGCCCATGTGTGTGGCTCCCAAACTCACGCTAAAACGATTGCCGTGGCTTTAAATACGATAGGGTTAACGGATAGCGAAGCGAAAAATAAAATTAGTGACGTCAAAAAGAATACCGGACTTCCTACTACTGATGTTGTACGATACGGTACGGAAATCTTGGTCCACGAATTCCTAAAAATGTAGTATTAATAGATTTATAATATGCCTATAATAAGGAATTTAATAATGATAATATTAAGTATAGATTTACCCTTTTTTTTCTCTCATGCTTTTACCCGATTCACTATACCACGACCAAGAAAAACACTGTCTTTTGAGTCACAAAGAAAGATTATTGATAGATTG